>CAYMWD010000025.1:0-9579 GCA_964394025.1 uncultured archaeon
TTTCTACTGAAATGTGCATACGACTGATGCACCCTGATATTTTTCTTTCATAAAGGTTTGTTCCTTTGAATTCATCATAAAGTTCCCTGTATCTTTTTGCAACACCAGGCGGGCCAATAATATTTTCAGTTCTATCTGCAAGATCAACAGTAGGAGGGCACTCAACTTCAGTTGTAACATCTTTTCCTTTTTCTCTGGCTTCTACTGCAAGATTATATTGTACATTAACTTTTTTTTCAAGAAGTTCAAAATAATTTTTAGTTGCAATATCCGCTTTCAGTTCCATTTAAAGCCCCTCTTTTGAGTAAAAATTATTTTCTGTAAGTTGTCTTGTTTTTAGATTAATATCAATTGCAATTCCCGGAGTTGGTTTATGTCCTTCTTTTATTTGAAAATCAGTTTGTTCCTGCCAAGTACCAGCATTAACAGCCAAACAGCCCCTATAAGTAGCATAACCTTTATGGTGCATATCCCCGCCGAAATAAATATCGGGTTCTTCTCGAATTAGCATATAATCTTTTTTTTCAGGCACATAAGGCTGAAATTGCCCAAAACCAGTTGAAATATCCCGCCTTTTAAGAAGTTCAATCATTCCTAATTCGGGTTTTTTTACATCAAGATGTTTTGTTGCAGCATACATGTCATGGTGAGAAGCTCCGTGATAAATCATGCATTTTATTCCTTCCATTTCAACCCAACTAGGGCTCCCAACAAAATGAATATTTTTCAAATCATATAATTCTTTTACATATTCCCTAGGAATAGCGGGCTGAGGGTCAGCACGTCTTACTGCATCGTGTTGTCCAGGACAAATAAAAACTTCAATGTGCTCAGGAACTTCTTTAATGCATTCAGCAAATTTATCATATTGTTGATAAATATCTTTGATTCCAAGTTCGTCGATTTGATTCGGATAAATTCCAATACCATCAACATTATCTCCAGCAACAACTAAATATTTTATTTTACCGATTCTATCTTTTTCACTTTCAGAAACGGAATTTCCATTAAGCCAAGAAATAAATTTTTTAAATTCTTTTTCCAAAAAAAGTTTACTTCCAACATGGGTGTCTGAAATAAGCATTACACTTAAATCTCTTTTAGCTTTTTTTGCAGGTCTTTGTTCAAGATCAGGCCTTAAATAAGACTGCATTATTATCATTTCATCAGTAAATTTTTTGCCCTTTATTCCGATAACATCATCAATCAGAATTTTGTCAGCTTCCATATTCATCTTATGGTCATCCTGACTGACAATAACCAACATTTTTCCTTCAAAATTATCCAATTCAAAAATTTTATTTCCTTTCTTACTAACCCACTTTTTAACAACCATTCCAACAATATCTACCTCTGCATATTGTTCAGCGCGTTTGAAACGCTCCTGGCTAAGCGGGCTAAAACCAGCACGTTTGCTTAAAAGAGAACTCAAAAAATCATACTTATCTCTAAAATAATTTTGAAAATCATCCATTTTACCTTCGCTGCAACTTTTGTTGGTTATCTCATACTCGTCCATTATGTAGAAGTCAGCATCGGTTTCTTTTGCTTTTGGTGCAAATTTTGTTTTTTTAATTTCTACTTTGTCTTCCATTTGACTTAATTTAGATGTGTGCATTGTAAGTTTTTCTCTTACTTTTTCAGCTGAAATAATAGGTTCATCTAAATTTTCAAGTATCTCTTTCCAGTTTTCTTTTTCTTCAAGTAGCTCTATTGATAGTTTATCAATTATCTGGTTTCTTGAATTGCAGAAGTCAATTATTTCTTTTCTCGAATCTGGGTTCACTTTATCCCTTGTTGTGTTCTCTTATTGACTCGAGTTCAGATATTATTGTCCATATTTCAGTTCTTGTATGTGAAGGCATATTGATATCATTGCTAATATCTTCCATGATGTAAATTGCGCTTGTTATGCCCACTTCAATTCCATGGTCATCAGATTTTATTTTTTCCTTTCCCTCGTCAATTGCTTTGCGGATATTTCTTGGAACGCTAGTATCTTCAATTATAGCTTCCATTAATTCAACGACATATTCAATTTGTTCGTTATTTTTTTCACCACTCATTTCAATGCCCCCAATTCAACGAGTTATGGTTAAAATTAGCCATCTGATCACCCGAGTCCGCACCCAGTTTAGAGTGCTTGAAATAATGTATATCTGATATTAATAAAAATAAACCTTTTTCTTTTCTTTGAACAAGAAAATAAAAAGCTTTACCAAAAAGAAAAGAAACCATGCCTTCGGCTTTTTCAACCTTGTTCTTTCATTATTCTGCTAAGTTCACTAAGAAGCACGCTGTTTTCTTCGCCTTCAAGAATTACTTCTCCAAGAGCTTCTTTTGCTTTTTCTATTTCTTCTTCTTTTGCTATGTCAATTTTATTAAGTACAATAACAATTTTTTTGTCTTTGAATTCATTTCGCACATGCTCTAAAAGCCCAAGCTGTTCTTCTAGAGTATATCCTGAGCTAAGTGTTGGGTCAACTATAAACACTACTATTTTAGCGATGTGTTTTATTCCTGCAAGTGCTTTTTCCTCAATTTTATTTTTTATTTCTCTATCCAATAATCCGGGGGTATCAATTATTTGAACTTCATGATAATTAATTTCAACAGGGCCCATATTGATTTGTTTTGTTGTAAATGGGTAAGGGCTGATTTTTGCTTTTGAGCCGGTAAGTCTTTTTAGTATTGTGGTTTTTCCAACGTTAGGGTATCCTGCAAGTGCTATTGCTGGTTTGTCAAAATTAATTGCTGGAAGTTCTTTAAGTTTTTTTGAATCTTCTTTTAATTCTTTAAGCGGTCTGTCAAGTTTTTTTACTACTGAGCTTAATCTGCCTTGCATTTCTCTTAAAAGTGAAAGTGCCTCGCCTATAGAAGTTGCACCGTAAATTCTTCTGCCGTATTGAAATCTGATTTTTTTTATTATTGTTCCTGATGCATGAAGGTTAGCAAGATTTTTTTTAAGTCTGTCAATATCAAGTATAATTCTCAAAAGGTCAAGGTAAAAAGGATTCATTTCATCAATGTTTGGAAATTGTTTTGAAAGGCCAGTTATTTTTCTTTGAAGAAAATCCCCCAACAATTTTGCTTGTGAATGAATCTTCGTTTTTTTCATGTCTAAAGGGTCTCCGCGCTTCTTTTTAGGGGTCGGAGCATTATCTAATTGCTTAGATGCCTGTTCAAGTAGCTCATTTGGCGTAGGAAAGTAACTATCCTGTACTTTGCGTGGGCTATTTAAATGTTTTCTGACTTTTTTCATCTTATTCACTAAAGGTATTTTATATGATTAATTTGTATTCAGGCGATTATAAAAGCTATTTGATTATTCCTGTTGTACTTTTTGTACTTTTTATTGTAGCTATTGCAGTCTATCCCGGAGTTACCCAAGGTATTGACCTAAAAGGCGGAACAAGTATAATTGTAAGAGCTGACACTCCAATGGATTCGGCTTTGCTTGAACAAGCGCTTAGTGCTAAATATCCTTTAAGTGAATTACAAGTTGGTTCAATTTCTTCGCCAAATGGTTATGGTCTTTTTGTTCAATACGGTGACAATGAAGATTTGGTTAATGCAGAGTCTTTTTTGAATCAATCAAAAGAATCACTTGAATCAAATCCAACTAATGCAAAAGCTCTTGCATTGCAATCAATTGAAGTTTCTTCAAAATACGCTTCTTTTGATGAGCCGGTTCCTACTGAAAGCCCTGAACAAGCAGTTGAGGCTGCAAATATTCTTTTCCTTAAGGCAAATGAATCATTCAATTTAGGGGTTCAAACAATAATTTCAGATACATTCAATCTTGGTTCTGAGATGAAGTTTCAAAAAAGAGAAATTGGCCCTTCTCTTGGAGAAAGTTTTTTTGAACTTGGATTACAGGCTGCAATTGTAGCAATTATTCTTGTTGTGCTTGTTGTTTTCTTATTTTTTAGGGAAATTGTTCCTTCGCTTGCAGTAATTGCTGCAGCAATATTTGATATTGCAGGGGCTCTTGCTCTTATGGCTGTTTTTGGTATTCCTTTGTCGCTTTCAACAATTCCTGCGCTTCTGATGTTGATTGGTTATAGTGTTGACACAGACTTAATGCTTACTTCGCGTTTGCTTAAAAGACGTGAAAAAACCCCTTCTGAAAGAGCAGATGATTCTATGATTACTGGCCTTACTATGACTTTTACAACTCTTGCGGCTCTTGTGGTTATGATTACCCTTTCTTATTTTTCACAACTTTCAGTTGTTTTTGAAATTTCTGCAGTTCTTCTTTTTGGATTATTTGCAGATATTATTTCAACTTGGCTAATGAATGCGCCAGTGCTTCTTTATTATATTGAAAAGAAAAAAGGTGTTTCCCAATGAAAGAACTTTTGAAAAAACCAAAAATAATATTTTTGATAGCAATGGTGCTTATTTCAGTTCTTTCAATTGCAATTAACGGAATTGGTTATGGGATTGAATTTGAAGGGGGCACAATGTTTCAGGTTCAGCTTGATGAAAAAGCAACACCTGAAAAAATGGAAATAATAACATCAATAATTTCGCAAAGATTAGATGCTTTTGGTTTAAAGGACACTAAAGTTAATTCTCTTGGCGATGATCTTATTGCTGCACAAATAGCAGAAACAGACCCTCAAAAAATTGAACAGCTCGAATCGCTTCTTAAAACACAAGCTAGATTTGAAGCAACAATAGATGGTAATATTTTATTTGAAGGTTCTAGCATAAAACAGGTTTTCAAAGATGCAAGTCACGGTTATGGAGCTTATCAATCATCAGAAACCCAACATTCTTGGAGTCTTCCTTTTCTTCTAAGTCAGCAGGCAGCAGAATCCTTTTCAAAAGGAGTATTTCATAGATGTACTGCAACAGGATTTGATCCAAACAGCGGAACAAGTTATGAATGTCAAGATACTTTCTTTTTTATTGACAGACCTCTTGATTCTGTTATAATTATTCCTTCTGCAGTATTAGCTGAAGATAATGAATTACTTTTTGCAGGAAATCTCTCTGAAAATATCCCTCAAGGAATGTCATTTGATAATTTAATGTACAATTCAGGTTTGGAATATATTGTTGTTTCAGAAGAAACATTTACTGAATCTCAAATTGAACAATTAAAAGAAATTTATTCTGCAACAAAGAAAGCAGTAATACACCCCGATATAAGCTCTTCACAAAGAACTTCTCTTGAAGAAATTGGATTTAGAATAAACGAAGTAAAAAATGACCGTGAATTTATCCCTTGGATTTGGGGAGCTTCAGGTGCAAGACAAATAATTTCAATTACTCCTGGAATTGCAAATCTTGACCCTTATGTTGAAAATATTTCTAACGCAAAAATTTTCTCTAGCTTAAGCATTACTGGCGGAGCACCAAGTATGGAAGAAGCAAACCAAGAACTAAAACAACTTCAAATTCTTTTAGAAACCGGTTCGCTTCCAATAGGAATAAAGAGTATTTCAAAAGAAACAATTTCTCCTCTTTTAGGAAAAGAATTCTTAAGCACTACTTTGCTTATTGGTTTGGCTTCTCTTGCAATGGTTGCATTAGTAATTTTTGTAAGATATAGAAAAATAAAACTAGTATTGCCTATTTTACTTACTGGTTTGAGTGAAATAGTAATCATTGCAGGCATAATATCATTACTTAGTTATCGTCTTGATTTAGCTGGTGTAGCAGGAATATTGGCGGCAGTAGGAACCGGAGTAGATGACCAAATTGTTATTACTGATGAGTTAATGAGAGGCGAAAAAATGACAGGGGGCAGTTATTTTAATCGTATAAAGAAGGCATTTTTCATTATTTTCGCTGCTGCTGCTACTACAATTGTAACCATGCTTCCAATAATTATATTTGGCTTCGGTTTTGGTAAGCTAGTTGGCTTTGCAATAACAACTATTATTGGTGTTTTAGTAGGTGTATTTATTTCAAGGCCTGCATTTTCAGTAATAGCTGAAGAAATACTCAAATCAGAAGAAGAATAAATTTTTTAAAACATTTTTTTTTAAATAAACTTTTTTAAATAAACCCAGAAAAACTTTTTTCTTTTGTAATTTTTATTGTAAAATAATACCACAAGCCAATCACAAATATTGCTGTTGAAAACCATGAAAGTATATGAACAATTTCAGCAATAGCTATTCCAAATTCTATTCCTGTCCAAACAACAAAAAAAATCCTCAAAAAATTAAGTAAAACAAGTAACACAAAACCAGCTAAAAAAATCAAAAATTTTTCTTTAATTTTTGGTTTTTTCAAAGAAAAAATTATTGCAAAAAGAACACTTGCACTAACAAGTCCTGTGCAAGAAGGAACTATTTCAAAAACACCGTCACTAATAAAAATCAAATTTTTATTAAATTCAACCCCGAAAAACAATCCTTGTGTTTGTGCAATAAAATTCTGAAAAGAAACTAAAGGGAGCAAATGAATAATCATTTCTAATACAAAAAATAGGATAAAAAATTTTGCAATAAAAATAATTTCTTTTTTTGAAAGGTTCACCAAGGCACCTTTTTTAGTTTAATTTTATATGCTACGTAATTTGAAACTTTATGAACAATAAGTGTTGTTACGCAAATAAAAACAACTTCGTAAAAATCAGGTACATACAGAATACTTCCAAAAAGCATTCCACCAATCACAAAATCAAGTTGGTCCAAAAAAAGCACTTCTTCGCCAGAATCAATCTCGTGTCTTCTTTTGAAAAAACTTGCAACAATATCCCCTACTATTGCTCCACTTGTGATAAACAAAACAAGTAGAATATACTCTTTGCTTAACATTAGAGTATATGCAGGAGCAACTAAAAAAATCAAAACACCTATTAGTGTTCCAAAAGCTATTCCAAAAAAAGAACCTTTGAATGTTTTTCCTTTTCCAAAAATACGTCTACCATCTGAAAATTTTTTTCCAAAATCAAGAGGTGTTTTTCCGCCAAAAAACATTGCAGAACTATTTGCAAAATACATTGGCCCAAGGTAAATGATCATTTTTATTATAAAATCTTCCAAAGCCATTATTTCACATCATGTTTTAATCTTTTAACTCATTAAATTTAGTAAGAATTATTTATAATATCTGGGTTTTGAAATGGTTAAATGGAAAAAAAATGAAACTGTTGATTTTTTATCAAAAAATTTGCTTTTAATATTAGGCGCATTAGCTCTTGCATTTTTAGTTTTTATTATCACAATGTCATTTATTATTCCATTTATTTTACAAGGCCAAGAATTAAAACCAGCAGGAATTGCAATAATTCCTCTTAAAGGCGAAATTTCAAACCAATCAGGGGATTATTTTAGTTCTTATGTTACGGCTTCAGAAGTTGCTGAAATGATTGAAGAGGCTGATTCAGACCCTTCAATAGGGGCAATATTTTTGGATATTGATTCGCCTGGAGGAGAGGTTGTTGCTTCAAAACAAATTGTTTACAAAATAAGAGAAACAAAAAAGCCAATTTATTCTTACATCGGTTCAATTGGGGCTTCAGGGGCATATTATGCAGCATCTGCTTCTGATTATATTTTTGCTGATTCCGATTCTCTTACTGGAAGCATTGGCGTAATTTCAACTGTTACTAATGTGCAAGAATTAATGCAAAATTTTGGAATTAAAGTAACCAACATTACTACTGGCGATTATAAATCATTGGGGAGTCCTTTTGATGAATTTACTGAGGAAGAAAGATTAATTTTACAAGAAATAATTGATGGAACCTTTCAGCAATTTAGAAGCGATATTCTTGAATTTAGAAACGGAAAAATTTCCGAAGCCGAGCTTGATTCTGTTGATGATGGTAGAATATTAAGTGGTAGACAAGCTCTCGCAAAAAATCTTGTGGATGAACTTCTTCCAAAAGAAAAAGCACTTAAAAAAGTTGCTGAACTGGAAAAAATAAAAAACCCTCAATTTATTGAATACAACAAAACAGAGCCTAGTTTTTTTGATTTGCTTTTTTATTCTGGAAAATATTTTGGAAATGGTCTTCTAAGTTCTGCTGTTTCACAAACAAATCAAATTAAAATTAGATAAATCCTGCTAACAAAAATACTATTATTGCGCCGGATGCACTTGCCAAAAAATTCACATGTGTATTGTTCAAAATATTTTTTCTTTCAAAGATTGCACCAAGAACACTATCAGTAATACTTCCTATTAATCCGGCAAAAACAATAGCAACAAACCCGGTTAATGATTGAGCAAATGTAAAATAATAAATTATTCCAATTGAAATAGCCCCTATTAGAGAAGCGCCAGTTCCAAGTAGAGTTATTCCGCCATCTGTGCCGGTTTTAACTTCTTTAAAATTAGTTATAAGCAATGGTTTTTTTTTAGAAAGCATCCCAATTTCAGATGAAAGAGTATCTGCAAGTGCTGCTGAAATTGCCCCAAAAAAAGCAGGGAATTGCCCTAAAAGAAGGCATATTACTGCTGGTCCGGCATTTCCAATTATATTTGAAATTCCTCTTGTTTCATGTTTTTTTCTTGTTTTTCTTGCAATTCTTGTTGCAGCTTCTCCGCTTGCATAAAAGAAAAGTATTGCAGTAAAAGCTGGGCCACCGCCAAGAATATACATTAAGATACCTAAAATATCTGCAAGAAAAACCGCTTTAAGTTTAAGAAGTTTTTTTGCAATAGCACCTATTGAAAAAATAAGTAATATAGCTATTACTAAGGCATCAGCCATGCTCAGCATGTGCTTCACTTTGCAGTAATTAATGTTGAATTAGTAATCTCGAGCCTTCTTGTTGGCACGATTTTTTTAACATCAGAGTAAATTTTGTTAGGCAAATTTCCAAAAACAATTTCATCAACAATTTTTCTTGCCTCAACATCTGCAACAAGAGCTTTTGTAACTTCGCTTATTTTTTTTCTTAATGCAGTTCTCTGAATTCTTGAACATTTTTTTTCAGTTATTGCAACAACTTTAAGTTTGTAAACTTTATTGTCTTTTGTAGGATAATTTTCAACAACCATTACTTTGCTTGTTTTTCTTCTCACAATTCTTTTAATGTAAGATTCTTTTATTGAATGTCCAACTGATTCAGTATGTGCTTTGTTTGCAGCAACATTAGTTACTTGAAATTTAAGTGTAAAATGTTGTTTTTTAGGCTGATTAGCAAGCTCTCTTCCTGTAACTGAAATAACTCTTCCTATTAATGACTCAGGTTTCTCAGCAATAGTTTCGCCAATTTCTTTTCTTTCAAATTCTTGAGGAGCAACAAGAGTATACCAAACTTTTTTCTTCCACTTATCAGTAGTTTTTCTTTTATTTTTAACACCTTTAGCTTGTGCCTGCTGTTGTTTGGTTGCTTTATTTGCTTCTTTAGTGTCTTTTTTGTCTTTTGCCATTCAATCACTTCACTAACAGAGCTGCTTTTTCAGGAGTATATCTCCATGATTTCTCAAGCTTTCCTTTACTAATATAATATTTTGTAAGTCTTCTGATTTTACTAACTGTAAGAATGTAGCCTCTTTTTGCAGTCATATCTTTTTTGTTTTCTTTCATGTGCTTCTGAAGCTGAACTGATTTTTTAATAAGATTAAGAATATCTCTTGGAATATCTGAAGCAATTTTGTGTT
>CAYMWD010000026.1:0-9328 GCA_964394025.1 uncultured archaeon
TAATTAGCTGTTTTGAACTATTTTAATTCTTCTAATCCTATTTTACGCACACATAAGTGTAAAAATCAGCTTTATTATCATATTTTTCATTATAGTCTGAGTATTGTTTTATTTTTGTAAATCCTGCTTCTTTAAGAAGTTGAATCATTTCGTCTTTTTTAAAAGGGTAAAGAGTTAAATGTCCAGTTTCTCCTGTTCCTGTGTGTTTGTATTCCATTACTACTTCTGATTTTGAAATTTTTGTTGGCTGTGTTTTTACTTTACTTCCGCAATAAACATAGTTGTGGCTGTAATCAAATTTTCCGTTTAATATTTTTTGTTTATTATCAAGGAAATATTGGTAGTTTCTTTCATCAATTATAAGTATTCCGTCTTTTCTCAAAATTTTTCTAAATTGTTTTATTGTTTTAATTTGATCATTTTTATTAAAAAGATAAGTTAATGAATTCCCCAGACATAGCACTGCATCAAAGCTTTCTTTTATAAAATGTTTATCGAGTTTTCGCCAATCGTGACTTGTTATATTTAGTTTAACACTTTCTTTTCTTGCACTTTCTTGTGCTTTTCTTATAAATTCTAAATCAAGGTCATTGCTTGTAACTTCAAATCCTTCTTTAAGAAGATAAATTGTATCACAACCATCGCCCAAACAGGATTCAAAAATAGCGTAGCAATTATTAGCATCTAATATTTTTTTTAGAAATCCATTCTCGCCAATTCTTCGTTTATCCCAGTCAATAAAATCAGACCACATATTGACTAAAATTTTAGAATTATAATTTTCTTTTACGATTGTTTTTTTGTCCATTGAAAAATATTTACCCCTAATATACTTTTAAAACTAGGATTGTTTTTGTCTTTAGTGCATTTAAATCAAGTTATTTTTCTTTTTGTTCCATTTTAAGCACTTAAATTTTAACTATGCGTTAAATTGGCTTTTAAAATTAGGTCAGTAGAATGAAACGTAATTTACTTTGATTGTATTTGTGTAAATTAAATAATTGTAATCTGCTATTAATTTGGGGAATTTATTTTTTGTTTCCTTAATGAAATCAAAAAAATCTTGATTTGATTTTGATAATAATTCAATATCAAGGTTGCCGGGCATTCCTATTCCATGTACTATAAAAATTATTTTAGGATGTGCTATTAGATATTTTTCAAATTCATTAAACTCTTTTGGATTTGATGATTCAATATTGAAAAAAACTTTGAAATAAGTCATGCCTAGTTTATCATAATTTATAATTGGCCGATATCCTGCAATTATTCCTTTTTCCTCTAATTTTTTTATTCTATATGCTGCTACTTTGGGTGGTATTTTTGTTTTTCTTGAAATTTCAATAATCGGCGCTCTTGCATTAAGAGTTAGTGTTTTCATTATTTCTTTATCTATTGAATCAACAGTTACTATTTCATTTGTTTCCTTTAAATCAAATTGATGAACTTTAGGATTATCCACAAAACATTTGTGTGAAAGATGAATTACATTGGTAATAACATTTTCAAGTTTATTTCTAATAGTTTTTCCGAATTTTTCCTGAAATTCGCTTGTAATTTTTTCAAATTCAGTAAGGCTTTTTACCCAATACACAAAAAGATAATCATAAGTTCCGCCGAGTGAAAATGCCCAAAACATTTTTTTATTGTTAAAAATATATTTTCTTAATTCTCTTTCCTGAATTTGATCAAGATTTTTAAATTGTACAAAAATTCTGCAGTAAATATACCCTAATTTCGGGGAATTAATTACCGGAAAAAATCCGTCTATAATACTGTTTTTGATAAGTTTTTTTATTCTATAATCGGTTGATTGTTTGCTTAATCCCACTTTTTTTGCAAGTTCTGCAGTAGGTATGCGTGAATTGAAATCAAGTTGAGTGAGTATTTCCTCATCTTTTGAATCTATTTTAATTTTTTGATCCATTGTATTTATTGTATTGCAAAAGCATATAAATGTTATTTTTTAATAAAAATTAATCTAAAAAACCTAAAAAATAAGTTATTTTTTTCTTTTTGTCAAAAATTAGGGTTATTTTTTTGTAATTAGTTGTTTTTTGAAAAAAGTTATTTTGCTGTGTTTTTTTCTTTTTATTTTTGTTATGTTATATTTGAATACAAATACTTTTAATTTCTCCTTATTTTAGTATTCTAGGTGTTTATTTGACTGATATTAAAGAGCAGACTCTTGGGCTTACTGTAAAAAAAAGTGAAGATTTTAATGAGTGGTATTCGCAGGTTGTGCTTAAGGCAAACCTTGCTGATTATGCGCCTATAAAAGGATTTATGATAATAAGGCCTAATGGTTATGCGATTTGGGAAGGCATCCAGCATTATTTTGATTCAATTATAAAAACGCATAAAGTTGAGAATGCATATTTTCCTCTTCTTATTCCTAAAAGTTTTTTTGAAAAAGAAGCTGAGCATGCTGAAGGATTTGAGCCTGAACTTGCTTGGATTGAAAGAAAAGATAATGATGAAGAAGAGCCAGTTGCAATTCGGCCTACAAGTGAAACAATAATTTATGATTCTTATTCAAAATGGATTCGTTCTTGGAGGGATTTGCCTTTGAGAATAAATCAATGGTGCAATGTTCTTAGGTGGGAAGTGAAACAAACAAAAATTTTTCTTAGGACTCGTGAATTTTTGTGGCAAGAAGGGCATTGTGTTTATGCAACAAAAGATGAATGTGATAAGGAAGTAAAACTTTTTTTAGAGGAATACAAAAAAATGTGTGAAGAGCTTCTTGCAATTCCTGTAATTGCAGGAATAAAAACAGACGCTGAAAAATTTGCAGGTGCATTTTATACTACTACTATTGAAGGGTTGATGCCTGATGGAAAGGCTTTGCAAATGGGTACTTCGCATAATCTCGGACAAGGTTTTGGTAAAGCGTTCAATATTCATTTTATGGCTGAAAATAAAAAAGAACAAATTCCTTGGCAATCAAGTTGGGGCTTTTCTACAAGGCTTATTGGTGCAGTAGTAATGGTTCATGGCGATGATAAAGGACTTGTTCTTCCGCCAAGATTAGCAAGAACTAAGGCTGTTATTGTTCCAATTCTTTTTGAAAAAACAAAAGATTTAGTTCTAAAAAAATGCACTGAAATTGAAAAAGAACTCGCTGAATTTAATGTTTTTATTGATGCTAGAGATAATTACAGTGTTGGTTGGAAATTTGCTGATGCTGAGCTTAAAGGAATTCCTATTAGAATAGAATTAGGGCCAAAGGACATTGAAAAAGGCCACGCAGTTCTTGTAAGAAGAGATACGGGCAAAAAAGAATTTGTAAAACTTAATGAGCTTAAAAAAAGAATGCCTGCGATTCTTGATGAAATGCACAAAGATATGTTTGAAAGGGCAAAGGAATTTTTAGATAAAAATACAGTTGAGGCAAAAAACGAAGAAGAATTCAAAAAAGCGATTGATGATAGAAAAATGGTTTATGCTTATTTTTGCGGTGATGCTGATGTTGAAAAAGAAATAAAAGAGTGGAGCGGTGCAACTTCGAGATGTATTCCTTTTGATGAACCTGAAAAAAATGCTAAATGTATTTTTTCAGGAAAACCAGCAAAAAAAAGAGTTCTTTTTGCAAAATCATATTAAATAATTTTTTCCCAAACTTCGATTATTGTATTTTCAATTTTTCTTGGGTGTATTCCTGAAAACAAAAAATCATATTTTTTGTACAATTCTTTGGCTGTATTGTTATTTTCTTTTACTAAAAGTTTCACCAGCCCTATTTGGTTTTTTTTCATAAATTTAAGCGCGTATTCAAAAAGTTCTTTGCCGATTCCTTTTCGCCGATATTCTTTTTTTACGGCAATCCCATTTATTGTTCCTATTCCCTCTTTAAGTTCGATTTCAATAAATCCTGTAATTTTTTCAGAAATCGTTTTTTTAA
This sequence comes from uncultured archaeon, assembly GCA_964394025.1. Classification (GTDB taxonomy): domain Archaea; phylum Iainarchaeota; class Iainarchaeia; order Iainarchaeales; family Iainarchaeaceae; genus PCWY01. The sequence goes on from CAYMWD010000026.1 coordinate 3,905, forward strand.
AAATTCTTGTATTTTCGCTGTTTAATTTGTTGATTATTTTTTCTTCAGATAAATTAGCGTATGAAAATTCTGAATCAATAATTTGTTTCAATTCAATTAGGTCATGCATTTTTGTTTTTGAAATCAATTTCTCACATTTTTGAGATATTCTTTTATTTCTTCAAAAGAAACCGCGCACCCTGCAAATTTAGCCGAATAAAGTGCGGCTTCTAATGCTTGTTTGCTTCTTCTAAGTTCTCCTTTAAATCCGTCATTATCATATGCTAAAGCAATAAGTTCTACAGAACGCATTACTCTTATTCCTTTGGTATATTCTCTAAATTCGGTTAATGCTTGTTGATTAAGTGTTATTTTTTTTCTGTGCCTTTTTTCAAGAAAATCCCTTATATTTTGGGGTTCTTCAATAAGCATTCTTGTTGTTCTTTCATCTATCATTAATGCTCTGCTTTCCGTTTCTTTTAATAGTGCAAGTGCTTCCGCTTCGCCTAAATCAATTAATCTTATTTGTTTTCCTTCTGAAAAACACAAATTTTCTGTTATTTTACTAAGTTTTATTATTTTTTCTCTCATGTTTGGTGTAGCCTTTTGTACTTTGAGATAGCCTTCATCAACGGCGTCTCTTATTCTCACGGCATTAAGTTCAAATCTTTTTACATTCATTGGCCGTTTTACACTTTCATAATAGACTGATTCAGGGATTGTAAAAACAAGTCCTTTTGATTCAGAAAGATTTTTTAAAGTTTTAATAAGACAACTGCTTGAAAGAGTTATTAGACTGCTTGAATCAACAACAATATTCACTATAGCAACTCCTCTATTTTTTCAAGTCTTTCTTGGATGCCGTGATGAACCACTTGTTCATCATGGATTCTTGTTGCTCCGATGTATTGCTGTAAGTCTTTTTTGTCAGCACCTGTAAGCGATGCTGCTTGACTAAGGCTTATTCCTGATGCATAGGCTACTGAGGCCTGTTTTATTTTTGCTTTTTCATAAATATTCATTGCATAATGGCTTAGTTGATTGTCAATAAACTGTATTTCGCTTATTACTTTTTCAAGTTTTATTTTAACCACTTTATAATCATTTTTTTCAGCCGCAATTTTACTTTTTGAAAGATTTTGTGCAATATTAATTTCAACAATATTCCATCTTGGGCTTTTTGTGAAATGTCTTTTTGTTCTAATTTTATATAAGCAATAAGCAATAACAGAAACTTTTGCTAATTCATAACTTTGTTCAACTGCAGCGTCTTCTATTGAATCTCGGCCTATGTGTTTAAGGTCGTCAATTCGATTAGCAATAAATGCTTCTCTTAATGCATCAATCCGTGAAACAAGTTTTTGATTCATGCTAATAAAAGGCAGGGCTACTATTTAATTTTTTGTTAAATCCCCTGTACTAAGCTTTTTATTCTTGAATCTCATAAGTTAATGATGAAATACATTGCTTTTGCACTTTTATTTATTCTTGGATTTGTTTTTCCATTTTCCAGCAATGATGCAGTAAATATGGTGGTAAATGCAAATTATTACCTTTATGACGGGGAAACGTATACTCCTCCGAATGTGCCCATTGAGTACAATGAATCAGCATATTGGGTGGTACCAATCACTTCAGGGAATAATATTGTAACTTACTTTCCTATTGAAGATAAAAGCGGTGAACTTTCAAGTTCTAGGGGCGCCAATAGGGGTCTTTTTGATACTGCTGAAAAATTGCGTGAATTGCAATTTTTAAAAAATTCAATTTCTTCAAACCCAGGGGTTGATTGGATTTTTTCGCAAAAATATCAAACAATATTCAATGAAATGTCTTCTCAAATAGAGGGCGAAGTTTTCCAGCTTAACACTGTTGAAACAACTTTAGATTCTGAAGGGGTTTCAGTGAATGTCAGTTCTCTTAAAAATGAATTAAAAATTCTTGCGCAAGATGCGCTTGATATTTCAGAAAAAATAGCCGATGCTTCGAATAAAGAAAGTAAATTTGTAAATTCGCCTTCGCCCGATTTATTTTCAGAATTGAATTTTTCTTTTAACGAAGTTTTTTCAATGATTTTGGAAATGAATGATAAAAGCATAGAGTATCAAAGCAATGTTGATAAATTGAAACTTTTGATTTCAAATGAAGATATTGAAGCACAAACAAAAGCACAGCTTTTTTCAATTCTTGAATCTCCTGCAGGACTAAAATCACTTAGAAACTATAATCTTGATGCAATACAAATTCAAGAATCATTTGATTCAGTGCTTAAGGCAGTTTCTTTAAGGCAGGATTCAATTCTTGATGAACTTGATAAAAGAGTTGCAAAAGATAAAGTGCATAAACTTCTTTATGATGAAAATGATGCAATAAAAGAAGAGACAAATTTTACCACTCTTTCAGAATTGCATAGTTATATTCTTTCGGAACAAAATATAAGTTTGTGGGAATCTCAGTCAAAAGTAAATTCATTTGAACAAAATTATTCAAGGGCTGTTAATTTTTATGAAAAAAGAGATTTTGAAAAAGCTGAAAATTATGCTAATGAATCAATTTCTGATGCATTAGGGGTAATAAGAAAAGGAATGAAAGAAATTGACAATACTCCTGTTTTTGACCAAAATTTGTTGTTTATGGTTGCAGGCTTACTTACTGTAATTTTAATTTTACTGTACTTATTTAACAATAGGGGAAAGCTAAATGAAGCTCTTGCCCCTGCACCTGAAGAGGTAGACATATATGACTAAAAAAATTGCAATACTTTTATTCCTATTATTTTTCTCATACTTTTCTTATGCTCAATTAGCTATGAATGTAGAGCCTGTTGAAGGAGAAGGAGTAATTTCTATGTATCCTTTTGAACTCAAGGAATTCAGGCTTACTTTAGTTAATGTTTCAGATTCTGAAATTGAAAATGTTCAAGTGCTTATTAGTGTTCCTGCAGAACTTTCAATAGTAGTAGATGGTGCAGATAAAACTGAAAAATTAATTTCTTTTGTTTCAATGCAAGCTAATGAAAAAAAAGAAACAATTTTTAAAATTAAAGCTCTTCAAAATGCTACTAAAGCACTTCCCATAAGAGCTGATTTTGGTTTTAATGAAATAACTAATTCATTATCTGCTTTTGTAAAGGTTGAAAAATCGCCTGTTTCTTTTGATGCACGACTCAATAAAACTTCGTTAGGCCCAAATCAAGACGGGGTTGTTTTTCTTGATCTTAAAAATAATTCTTTGAATAAAATAACGGATATACATGCAGAACTTCTTTCAGGTGACTCGATTCTTATAAATAGTCCTGCTTTTGAATTAGCTTCGCTTGAAGCAGGTCAACGAATCTCGGAAACAGAATTTAATTTTCAAATAGGCAGTAATACTGGCGATCAACTTATTGTTCTTAGATTAATTTTTGATGATTCAAAAGGAAAGCACATTCTTGAAAGGGCTTTTTCTCTTGATGTTCAAAATAGGGATATTTATGTTGCGCTTTTAGTTGGAGTAATTGTAGTTCTTGTGATGATTTCTCTTTATATGAGACGTTCAAAACCTACTACAAAAGTAGATGTACAAGGCGTTAAAGTTGATATTCTTGAATCGAAGAAATAATTATGAACAAATTTCTATTATATCTTCATTTTTAAGTTTGTAATCTTTTGAAACTCTTTGGCCAGGAAATTTGCTTGAACCCCAAACTCTAACATGTTTAATGTGACTTGCAATTTCTTTGTGAATTAAATTAGCAACATCTCCCACTATTGAACCTTTTTTCATTACAAGTGGATCACTCATATCGGGGGCTTTTCCTGGTTTTTTAGTATAAACAAGAATTCTTTCAAGGAGATTGAATATTTTTTCTTTAAGTATATCAACATCTTTATACTCATCTTGTTTTATAAGGAGACAATTTTTGTATTCTAATGTATGATCAAGTACTTCTGAAAGTTTTTGTAGGGTTGTAGCTTCTTCAAGAAGAACACTCGCATGAAATATTCCAAAACTTTTTAATGCAGCTTCAAATTCTTTTTCACTCATTTTAAGATGCTGTTTTCCTGAAACTGTAATGCTTTTGTATTCTGATGGATTAATTGTTATTTTAGGTTTTTTTCTATTTACTATTATACTAACATTTTTTAGTTCATTAATTACAATGTCTCTTTCTTCCTTTGTACGATAAATTATTATTATTGCATCCGCATTTCGGGCAAGACTTAATAATTGTGTTCCGTTTGCTTTTCCTTTACTACTGCCTTGAATTATTGCGGGCACTTCAACTAATTGTATTTTAGCTCCTTTATAATCCATCATTCCTATTTCTGGTTTTGTAGTAGTAAAAGGATAAGGGGCAACAAAAACATCAACTCCGGTTAATTGTTTCAAAAGAAAGCTTTTGCCTGAATTAGGAACTCCAAGAATAACTATTTGTCCATCGCCTTCTTTTTTAACATTAATAGAATGTCCTGAGCTTTTCTTTTCTTGTTGTTTTTGTTTTTCCATTTCTTTTTTGAGTTTTGCAATTTTTCCTGAAATTTCAGCACGAAGTTTTTCAGCACCTTTATGTGAAGGTGCAGTTGATCTCATTTCTTGTAAAGCACTTAATTTTTCTCCTTGAGTTTCAGCGGAATCATATTTTTCTTTTGCGTTTTCAAATTCCACTCCTGCATTAATAGTCATAATAGAATTTGGATGAATTAGTTTTTTAAATAAAGGCAACTACTCTTTTTTACACTCATAAACCGCTAATTCTTCAAAAAAATCTTTTCTTTTAGCACAAATTTTAACTTTTAGCCCGTTATTTGAAAGTTTTTTTTCAGTTTCAGCATAGCCGTTAATGTCAGTTTGTAAAAAAAAACAGGTTCCTTTTTCAGCAAGATGAGCCGGAAACTGTTCAATAAATTCATCAAGAATTTCTCTGCCGTTTTTTCCGCCATCAAGGGCTTCATATTTTATTTCATCACTTACAACATAAGGTGGATTAAAAATTATCACATCTGCTTTTTCATTGCATTTTGAAAAAAGATTTGATTGTATTGAAGCAATTTCTTTAAATCCTGCCTTAATGCAATTTTCTTTTACTGCCTTAATCGCATCAGGATTAATGTCAATGCTTAGTACTTTTGATGCTCCTTTTGAAAAAGCATTAAGGCTTTGAATGCCTGCACCACATCCAACATCAATTACAAATGAGCCTTTTTTTATTTTTATATTTTCTGCAAGAAAATAAGAATCTTCACTTGGGTAATAAACGCTTTCAGGGCACGAATACATTTTTCCTTTAAAGAAAAATTCACTGTTCTTCGGCTGTGTCATTATTTTCCCTCGAACAAGATTCAAGTTCAGGGTGATTACTGCACAGGGTATTTTTAATGCCTGAAGTCATTGTTGTTTCTTTACAATCAATTAGGAAAATTCCTGTTCTTGGGTATGTTCCCTTAAGATTCAAGCCTAATT
>CAYMWD010000027.1:0-9157 GCA_964394025.1 uncultured archaeon
GGGTAATTGACACATTGAAAACATCCGCAAGCACATTCAAAAAAACTTGGGGTGAAAATTTTGTCGCTGGGTTTTCAACAGGGTTAATTTTCTTTGCTCTTTTTTGTTTGTGGTTAATAATAGGTGTAATACTTACCATTTCTCTAGCTTCAATTGATCCGCTAGCAATGGTTTTTGGAGTAATAATTTTAATACTGGGTTTTGTAATAATTGCTTTGATAAGTTCTACAATTTCCAAAATTTATCAAACACTTCTTTATTTATATGCTGAAAATGGTGTAGTTCCTCCTGGCTTTTCAGAAGAAGAAATGCAATCATTGTTTAGAAAATAATTATTTTCGCACCGGCAATCTACTCCTTCAAGTTCTTTATATACTCTCAAACCCAAATTCTTCCAGAGGTGATTTGAAAATGTATGAATCAAGATTGATAAGATTTGTTGAAACAAACCCAAGACCAGGAAGCGCTAGAGCAAAAATTTGGCGTACAATTTAAATTTTAAAAATTAAGGAGGTGGGAGTATGAGTGCACCAATAACAAAAGTTGATGTAGGGCAAATTCACGCAGCAATTTGGGAAAATCAAGGAAAAGAAGGAAAAACATTCAATACAGTAACTTTGAATAAGAGTTATAAGGAAGGAGAAGAATGGAAAAATACCAATACTTTAAGTGCAAGTGATTTACCAAAAGCAATCCTTGCATTGCAAAAAGCATACGAGCACATTGCTTTGAAAGAAAAATCATGAATAAAATAAAACCCTTTGCCCACATTTTTTTCTTATGGAAATATTAGATTTAGTAAAAAAATACAATAATTTTGATTCATTCAATCCAATGCAAAAAAAAGTAATTAATGCTGGATTGATGAAAAAAAGTATTGTAGTTAGTTCCCCAACTGCTTCGGGAAAAACAGTTATTGCAGAAATTGGGGCCTTAAATTCAATTTTAAATAATAGAAAAAAAGTAATTTACGCTTGCCCTCTTAGGGCGCTTGCTTCTGAACACTCTTCTGATTTTAAAAAAAAATATTTTTCTGATTTGCAAATAAAATCTACTTTAAGCACTGGTGATTTTGATTCTACTGGTAAGTTTCTTTCAAATAACGATATTATTTTCACTACTTATGAAAAGCTTGCTTCTCTTTTGAATCATCGTTCTGATTGGCTTTCTCAAATAGGTCTTTTGATTATTGATGAAATCCATTCAATTGGGTCAGATAGGGGCCCTACTCTTGAAATTCTTACTACTAAATTAAGATTTTTAAATAAGGATTTACAAATTCTTGGTTTAAGTGCAACAATTCCCAATGCAAAAGAACTTGCTGATTGGCTTGATGCTGAGCTTGTTGAATCTGATTATAGGCCGGTTATATTGAGTGAAGGTATTTTTTTTAATAGTGAAATAGTGTTTGCGGATAAAAATGTTCAATTAAATGAGATTGCAGAGCCTGTTGTTTCTATTGCAATTGATACTCTTGAGCAAGGTAAGCAGGCTCTTGTTTTTGCTAATACGCGTAAAATGACAGAATCCTATGCAAAAAAACTTGCAATTGTTACTTCAAAAAGACTTACTGATTCTGAAAAAAAAGAGCTTGAAAAAGCAAGTGAAAAAATTTTAAGTGCTCTTGAACAACCTACTTTGCAATGTCAAACTCTTGCATCTTTAGTTAAAAATGGTGTTTGTTTTCATAATGCTGGGCTTTTGCAAAAACAACGAGAAATTGTAGAAGAAATGTTCAGAAAAAATTATTTGAAATTTGTTTGTTCTACTACTACTTTAGCTGCAGGAGTTAATTTGCCTGCTTTTAGAGTAATTATTCCTTCGCCTTATCGCTATTCAGGGCAGGGAATGGTTAAGATTCCAGTTTCTGAGTACAAACAAATGAGTGGAAGAGCAGGAAGGCCAAAATATGATTCTGAAGGACAAGCAATAATGTTAGCAAAAACCGAAGTTGAAAAAGATGATTATTTTGATTATTACATTAATGGCGAAGTTGAAAATTGCGATTCAAAATTAGGTTTTGAAACTGCTTTAAGATTCAATCTTCTTGCGTGTATTGCTACTGGTTTTATTTTTGATTTAGATTCGGCTGAAAAGTTTTTTTCAAAAACTTTTTATTCAAAACAAGTAAAGGACCTCTCTTATCTTTTTAGAAAAATCACTTCAATTCTGAAAGAACTTGAGGGAATGGATTTTATTGAAACTTCTGAAAAAAGAATTGATGCTACTCCAATAGGCCGGAGAGTTGTTGAACTTTATCTTGACCCTGCTTCTGCGTATTCTTTGATTAATTTCCTTTCTGAAGAAAAATTTTATGATTCGGCTTATTTATTTTCAATTTCAGGTGTTTCTGAAATGAGGCCTTTTGTTTCTCCTCCAAAAGCTAAAGAAGCAGAGTTATGGGAAAAAATTCAAGAACAAAAAGAAAGTCTTTCTTTCAATGTTGATGAGCAAATGTTTTATGATAATGATTTGCTTCCTAAATATTGGACTTCTCAATTGTTTGGCGAGTGGATTAGTGAAATTAAAGAACAGGCAATTGTTGATGCTTTTAAAGTACAGCCAGGCATATTAAGAGCTAAACTCCAAAATGCTGATTGGATTCTTTATGCTGCTTTGGAGCTTGCAAAAATCCTTGAATTAAAACAACATTTTGTTCCTTTGAATAAACTTCGCGCAAGAATGAAATCGGGGATAAAAGAAGAGCTTGTTTATTTATGTGAACTAAGAGGGATTGGAAGAGTTAGAGCAAGAAGAATGTTCAATTCAGGAATAAAAACAATTTCTGATTTAAAAAAAATCGATGTTAAAGATTTAGAAAAAATTCTTTCTCCAAAAGTTGCAAGTTCGATTAAACAACAATTATCAGCAAAAAAATGAGTTTAGTATAATATTCGTAAAAACAAAGAAATTTAAATTACAAACACACTGTTAATTTCATGAAAAAGTTAATTTTAATTTTTTTAATTTTGTTACTTTCTAGTTTTAGTTATGCTGATGTTGGACCTTCGCCAAGTTATTCTTTTTCAATTTCAAATTCTGCCGAATACGTAAATTTTGATTTTTATTATACTGGAAACATCTGGTCTGAACAGTTAAAACCTATTACTGAAAATACTTCAGTTTACAAGCTTAATACTTCAATAAAAATTTACGCTGTTCCTAAGAGTATTGATTTTGAAAATTCTTCTTTTGAACTTATTTCTGCTTCAAGTTATATTTCTGAAGAAATTCAACTTAAATCAGGCCATACTGAATTCAAAATAACTGGTTTTGGAAAAACAGATCCTTCTCCTCCTTTAGGTCTTTATTTGGAAGAAGTTTCAAACAAGCCTGATTCAAGTTCTGAAATTTTTAATGCAATTCCGATTATTATAATGGTTATTGGCGCTTTGTTTATTTTAGGCGGGCTTTTCGGGGCGATTATTATTGTAAAAAAATTATCTGAAAAATAGTTTTTAATTTGCAATTTCTTTTTCAATCAATCCTTTGATTTTTTCAGCATCATACCCCAATTTTATAAGTCTTGTTTGGCCTTTAATTCCTTTTCCTGAAGCAGCTGAAAAAATTAAACCATACATTTCAAGTTCGCTGATATATTGCCTATACCATCTTGCAGTTACTGTAGTTTCATTATACTTTTTTGAAATTTTACAATACTCGTCATAAATTTCACCGGAAAAAAGAACCCCTTTTTCGATTTCTCCTGTTATTTTTTGCATTGGTTTTTTTTCAAGCGAAAGTTTTGCAATTGAATAAAGCACTAATTGTTGTTGTTCAGGTAAAGTGGAAACCATGTTGAAAATAAGTTCTTCTTCTACCTGTCTTTTAGCTCTTTTTACTTCTTCATCAGTAACTTTTTCAAGTCCTTTTCTGTCTGCGATTTCTCCGGCACGAAGAAGAAGCATTACTGCAGTTCTTGCATCGCCTGATTCTTGTGCAGCCATTGCTGCTGCAAGATTTATTGCTGAAAAATCAACTGCATTTTCTTTAAATGCTAAACCTGCTCTTTGAGTAAGTATTTCAGTAAGTTCTTGTGCATTATATGGTGCAAAAACAAGTTCATGTTCACAAAGACTGCTTTTTGTTCTAGGGTCTAATCTATCCTTAAATATCACATTATTCGAAATTCCAATTATTGTGATTCCTCCTACTTCAACTTCGTCATTTCCTCTGGTAAGCCCGTAAATTAATTCATCAAGATCTTTTACTTTATCAATCTCATCCAAAACTAATACTATTTGATTGCCTTTGCGGGCGTAATCTAACATTTTTTCATATACAAATGCTGCTGAAAATCCAAGAAAATTTTCTTCAGGGTAAAGTTCTTTTACAATTTTAATTAATACTCTGTATTTTGAATTATGATTTCGGCAATTCACATAATTTCCTATTACTTTCATATCTCTTTTAGATGAAAAATCAAGAAGTTGTTGCATCACATGTTTTGTAACGGAAGTTTTTCCTGTTCCTGTTTTACCATAAATGAAAAGATTATCTGCTCTTTGACCTTTTAGTGTTTGGCTAAGAAGTGAAGAAATATTGCTAATGTGTTCTTGCCTAAAAGGAAGTTCTTTTGGCGTGTGATGTGGTGTAATAAGGTTTCTGTCAATAAAAATAGAATCTTTGGCAAATTCTTTATCAAAAATATTGTCCAATCCAAAACCCCTATTTCAATAAGTTATAACTTGTTAAAAAAACGAGCAGTTGTGGAAGCAAACCACTTCCGGTAATAAGGTTTGTTTTCTGAATCTCTTTATCAAATTCAAAAAAAACTTTTTTAGCAAATACATTTATGTAGCTTTTCAGCAATAGGCTTAAAATATGGTTTACGACAAATTATAATTAATAGTACCAATTCTAACTAGGGGTGATAGTAACATGGCTTTTATGGAAAAACTTGTCGGTAAACGCGATGAGGTAGATATTGAGGAGTTCCTTAACAACCTTGACTCGGAGGAAGCAGACCCTTACGAAGATGCAGATGCATTCGTAAAACCTATTTCACTTCAGAGCGAAGAAGATATGAAGGCTGTTATAGCGGAAGCAAAACAGGGAAATATTATCCTTGTTAATATTGCAGATCTTTCAAAAAGAAATGCAATAAAACTAAAAGAGCTTATTTCGGGAATAAGAAGCGAAATAGACACAATTAATGGGGATATGGCTAGAATTTCTTCAGATAGAGTTCTTGTAACTCCAAGCAAAGTTAAAATAATAAAAAGAAGAGAATAAATTTAGTGTGAATTAAATGTTTTTGGAGAGACCGGCTTTTCCTGCAAAATTCTCCGAGTTGGAGTTAAGGGAAAAAGTCGGCACTCTTCTAGGACAAAAAGGGATTACTAAATTCTATTTTTCAGATTCAAATTTTTATTTTGTTCCTTATTGGTTTTTTTCTTTTGATATTTTTTCAGATTCTGAAACAAAAACCGAATTAAAAGCAAATGGAACAAGTGCATTCAATTCTTTTTCTCTAATTTTTGATGAAGGTGTTGCGAAATTAGCTTCAATGCAAGGTCTGAAAAAAGAATCCCAGCCAGATGAAGATCTCGAATTTGAAGTTCTTTCCTCAAAAGTTTCTGAAAAAGAAATACGCGATTTAATGAAAGGAAGGCTTGCTTCAATTCATGGAGTAAAAAGAGACGGTGTTATTCTTTCAGGGGTTGAAATGTTTTTTGTACCATTTTGGGGTTTTAAAGTAAATTCAGATTCACAAGAACTTGAATTTAGAGTTAATGCAGTTAATGGTGATGTTCTTGGCGAGCAAGAAGTAAAAGAAAGGCAGAAAGAATTTAATGAAATTTTTTCAGAAGCTTTGCAGGATCTTACCAATCCAAGTTCTTGGATTGAAAACATAAAAAATCTTACTCCTGACTTTTCTAACGCTTCAACGAAAAAACAATCAAAAAGTAATGGTTCTTTTATTGACCAATTAAAAACTAATGAAGAGCTTAGATTAATTCTTCTTGGTGCAATTGCTATTGCGGTAATTCTTTGGGCAGTTTATGTTGTCTAAACATATTCAAAAAGATTTTTTTGTTGTACTTTATCATTCACAAAAACGGAATTGATTTCTTTTTCAATTAAATCAATTCTTTGTTTCAAATAACTGCTTAATTTATATTGAATAATCATGTTTTTTGCAATTTCTAAATATTTTCTTACTGAACCTTGTGCAATTGTAAGTATAATTTTATCTTCCCCGCAAGTTGTGCATTTTCCTGCAAGCGGAGGTCTTCTGTATTTTGTGTTGCATTTTGTACATCTGAATGTTTGTCTTGAAAATGAGCGTGCATTTCCAATTATATCCGGTAAAAAGTGACTCATTAATACTCTTTCCAAAGCGTCTTTTTTGTCAATTGCCCTTATTTTATTTTGCAGTTTTGCCTGTGCATTCATTTTATCTTCCATTGATTGAAGTGTCACATAAGTTGATGCTTTTGGGCCCTCATCAAATTTATTAGTGTGATGTGTAAATCCAAATCCTGAATATTGTGTGTCTTTTCCAATTCTATTTTTTATTATTGGTATTGAATCCAGTTCAGGGTCTGAAAATTTCAATGCTTTTTTATAGAGCTCAAGAGGATATTCTGAACAGGTTTCAACTTCATAAACTTCATCATCTATTTCTGATGGGTTAATTCTTGTTGTAAACACTAATGGCGCATCCATTCTACCTCCTCTAGAAGAAGGCAAATATAGTTTTGAAAAATTAAGAAGTCCATCCATTAAGAGCATTATTGAATCTTGATCTCCGTCAGCATTTCTTCTTTTTGCAAGGTGAAAATAGGGGTGTGCAAAATTAAGTTTTGCATCAGTGTAACCTATTATTCTTCCAACTACAGCTGCTGAAGTGTGGGGTGCGAGACCCATAAATAATTCTCCAATAAGATCTTCAGGAGTTTCATAATTATAATGTGGTTTAAGTCCGTAAAATTTTTCGAGTTCTTCGTCAATAAATTTTGTCACTTTTACAAAAAATCCGCCTGCGTGTCTATTAACAATCATGTCTTGCACAAAAATTTCACATAATTGATCTTCGCTATGAAGTTCTCTTCCTTCATAATCATGGGTGTATCCCAATTCTCTTGCTTTTTCAACACTAAGGTCTATTTCTGACGGTTTAAAATGTGTGATTGGCGCATTAAGAAGTTCATATCTTATTGTTGCATCTCTGAAAATGTGCAAATCCTGTCTTGCTCTAAGAATTCCTTTTTCAATTGGTTCGGGTATTTTGCCTGAATTAATAAGTCCTTTTACTCCTTTAATTAGTGGAGGGATAGGGACTTTTAGGTTTTTTCCTGCTTGAATGAGCAATTTGTTCAAATCAACTTTTCTTTCACTTGAAATAAACGAATCCTTTTCATTATCCCTTTTTACTGCATTTCTTTTTCCAGTTTCAAGATTATATGGCTGTTCTTCAATAGTATTAGTATCAAGATTAACAAATTCGGCAATTTGACAATCGATTTTACCGTAATTTTCAGCAGCTTTATTCACAGACCTAGTTGCTCCGCCATAAGTGCCTATCGGAAAAAGAGTCATTGGGTCACCAATCATTTTTCTTGGTCTAGCGGCTTCAGGCCGGCCCATTCTGCAACCTATAAATGTTCCTGCTTTGTCTCGGATTTCAATTCCTGAAATTCTTGAAAGTGAATCAAGAACAGATTCATCTTCTTTTGGATTTTCTGAATTCATTCCTCCGAATGTTTTGAAAAAAGAATAAGCATATTCTTTTCCTAAAATTATTTTATCTTCTTTTAATTTATGCGGCAAACCAATTTTTTCAAGGCTAGCTTTTATCTGTTCTTTATTTTCAAAAGTAATTTCTTCAATTTCAGTTCCTGAAAAAATTTTGCCTGCTTTTCTCACTGCAGTAATAATTTCTTTCAATTCTTCTTTTTCAAGAAGTTTATAGTAATGAATATATTTTGGGTGTAATGGAATGCCTGTTTGTATTGAAAGTTCTATTGCGGTGTTCTGTTCAACCAAGTTTGGGTTTAAAAGAATAGTTTCAATATCAAAACCCTGTATTTTTTTTTCAGAATTAAGTTTTTCAAGTTCAAGTTTCCACCATTCTTCGCAATAACCTGCGGGCATTAAAGGGTGTGCAGTTTTTCTAAAATCACCTAACGCAATTAAACAGTCTCCCAAAAAAATTATTTCTTTTATTTGCGGCCTGATTTTTTTTGCTTGTTCAGCAGAATCAACTTTCACAACTTCATTGTTTATTAATTTAACAATCGGTCCGTCAATAGTATCCACCGGAAACATTTCTGCACTTTTGCCTGGTCTTTCCATTTTTGTCTGGGTGCCTACTGCAAGAAAATCATCTAAAATGTGCATTGTTGCAGGGTGAACTCCTTTAGCCATAATGCATGTGTTTCTTGCTCGGCCATATCTGAGTCTCAATCCGCCCGGTCTTCCAGGGTATGAAAAAATAGGCCTTCCAGCTGCAATTCTTCCAAGATAAGAAAAATTAGGTTTGATTTCAACTTCTTTTCCCGCGCCCTTGCTTACTTTCATTATGTCTTCAAGCCAATCCCAATTAAGTCCAAGCATTTTAGCAAGGCTCATTATTTTCATTGCCTTTAAGCCAACTCCCTCTGAAATAACAAGGCACATTCCGCCCCTTACTCTGTTTGAGGGAATTCTTTGTAAATCCTGATAAGCTGTAACTTCTCTTTCTTCTGTAGGTTCTCCATTCACGCAAACTGGGCAACCTTTGATAATTTTTCTTACTTCATCATCTTTCAGTTTATATTGCCTTGTTACAATTTCATCATAAAGATTAATTTCCTCAACATATCTTTCAATTTCATCTTGCGTTGGTTTATACCTGTCAAGTTTCATTAATTGTCTTGCATAATCCCCAAGAATTAAAGGAAAAACAGTTGCTGTTCCTCCTGCAGCACGAATAGGTCCGGCAAAATAAATATCCACATATTTTGAACCATCCGGATTTTTGTTAATCTGTATTTTAGGCACACCATCAAGAGGAGCCACTACAACTCCCTCAGTTACAAGAACAAGACCAGTTTTTACTGCTTGTTCAAGACGTTTTTCAGGATTAGGAATATCGCCCAAATCGCCCTCTATAATTTCTTTGAAAAGTTGGAAAATTGCTTTTAATCTATTTCCTTTGAATTCATCATAA
>CAYMWD010000028.1:0-9068 GCA_964394025.1 uncultured archaeon
TTTTAAAATATTTTCAGATGATTCTCCGTGGAATACTCCTATTTCTGAAAATAGTAAAGTAAATGAAAATTCTGATTTAATGATTAAAACATTAAAATATGCTCTCGAAGAAGAACTAGGATATTCTTCTACTTTAAGCCCACAATACAAAAAGTGGACCTCGCCAATTCATGTGATTGATTCTGACAATTGTGAACCAATAAAAATCAAGGCTAAGCCTTACAAAGAAGGTGCTGAAGTTTCGTTTCATCCTTTAATTGACCCTGATCAAGATAATGTTGTTGTTTTGAAAATGCCTGAAGAAGTTTGGCAAGACCCTGAAAATGATTCGCATATGATTATGGTTGATCCGAAAAAAAGAATTGCATGGGAATTTAGTTTTTTTGAAAAAACTGCTGAAGGATTTAAAGCAAGCAGAATTGTTGAATGGAACTTGGATTCAGACGGAACGCATGAACCTTTTGAGGGCGAGAAGTGGTGGCGTTTTGGAGCAAACGGAGCAGGCACTCCTTGGATTGGCGGAATTATTAGACCTGAAGAAATTGAAGCAGGCGAGATAAATCATGCGCTTAATATTATTACTCCTACAAATAGAAAAACGATTTCAGCAAATGTTGATTATTCAAAAGAACTTTGCAAACCCGCTTCAAATACTGATGGATGGGGAATCGGGGCTGAATTTATCCCTGAAGGGTCACGCATACAACTTAACCCTGAACTTAATTTGGACTCCATTGATTTGACCAAAGAAACAAAAATTATTGCACGAGCATTACAGAAGTATGGTGCAATAGTAATGGATAATGGACGTGGTTTTGGAATAAAGTTTCAAAATATAGATAAAGAAGGAAAATTCTGGGAAGACATATACAAAGACAAATTAAATTTGAATAATATTCCTATTGAAGAATTCAGAGTTCTTGAATGCGAGCTTGCTTTTAAATGATTTTAACTAAAAAAGATAATAATATAAAATACAAAGCAATAATTTGAAAGGCGTTTATTTGAAAAAAATATTTTTAACATTGATTTTAATTTTAGTTCTTTTGGGTTGTGCTGCACCTGCTGAAAACACAGCAGGAAATGCATTCAAAACAGGAGATACAGCACAGAGTCCAAGCAAATATGGGGATGAAAGAATAGACGCTATGGGCGAGCCTACTTATGATGAGTTTGATGCCGGGGGCTACAAAATTTTGCCTTTCCCTGGCTTGACTTATAGTGGAATGAGAGATGGAAAACAGGCTTTTTATGCATCTAATGCTGATTATACTTTTGCAATTTACGCTGACCCTTCAATAACAGTATCAGGAAAAAGTTTTGATGAAGTGAAAAGTGAATTTGCAAATCTTTATGAGACAACATGTTCTGAAATAAGCACTTCCGCCTGGGTTACACAGACAAGAGTTTTTGAATGCGATTATTATGCTGAATCAATAAATGCTGACTATAAGTTCACTGTTTTTTACAGAGACGGAGAATATGTTTCTACTTCTGTTGGAGTATGGGGCACAGAACTCAAAGAATATGAGTATATTTTTGATTCATTCAATGCTCATGCAGTGAGCTGGAAATAAGGAGGTTTTGAAATGAAAAAAATTATTTTAACATTGATTTTGTTTTCATTCATATTTGGGTGTGCTCAGCCACAAACAAATAATGAACAAAATTTGGAGGATACAACTCCAAATATAACTACTCCTTTAAATCCTGAAATAATTCCAAATGATTGTATTTCTTGGTTTGATGGCTGTGCTACTTGTGTACTTGTAGATGGAGAAATTACTGCTTGCACTAAAACAGCATGCAAAGAATATGGCGAAGCTGAATGTTTGGAATATGCTCAAATTGAACCTGAAACTGCAGTAGTTCCTGATATTAATCAAAATAATTTAGATAATGAAATAGACCCTGTTGATCCTTCACTTGACCCTGAATTTAATGATGGTATTTTTCCCCCTGGATTTGAAGAAAATGGCGGAGAAATTCCCCCTGCTGAATAAAATTAAAAATTTATTTTTTTAAAACTAAAATTATCCCTGTTGCTGAACCGCCTATTGAAGCAGTAACAAATTGAACTATGCTCATTGGTATTAGAAAAATTTCTGGAACAATTCCAAAGTATATTAATGCTAAAGTTGAAATTAAAAGAAAAATTGACTTAATTGTTGAAGCTGTAAGAACTGAAAAAATGTAATTTTTGTTTTCAGCAAGTTTGAGGTGTTTTATAAAATAAACATAAAGTGCATTGCTTACCCAAATAAATGGTACCAAATAAAGAAGAAATATTGAAAGTGGGCCAAAAATAAATCCTGAAGCAACAGCAGCTATTGAAGGAAGCAATATTATTGGAAGTGTTTTTTTAAAAGATAAATAAAGAGCAGATGAAGCAAGAAGCATATTTACAAAACTTCCTACAATCAATTGAATGTGAAATTCAGTTGAATGAAATGCAAGAGGAATAAAAAATACAAAAATACTGAAAACAACTAAATCTGTATTTTCAGAACCAAAAACAGAAGTAAGTTTTAGTTTATTTGTATTCGGGTTTAAATATTGCATTTCCATTCAAAAATTACGCTTAATAAACATATAAATATTACTCTGTGTTATTTTCTACATGACTGCAATAGAAGAAGTACTTGAAGCCCTGAAAAATGATAAGATAAAGGTAATAGCACAGGTTGCTCCTGCCCTAAGAGTGACTATTGGCGAAGAATTTGGATATAAGCCAGGCACTATTCTTACTAAAAAGTTTGTTTGTGCGCTTAAAAAAGCTGGCTTTAACAAAGTTTTTGATACTTCAACTGCTGCAGATGTAGTTACAGTGGAAGAAGGAACAGAGCTTCTTAATAGGCTTGAAACAGGTGAATCTTTACCTCTTTTTACTTCTTGCTGCCCAGGCTCGGTTTTATTTATTGAAAATAAATTTCCGCAATATGTGGACCATTTTTGCACAGTTAAAAGCCCTCAGCAAACCATGGGCTCGCTTATCAAAACTTATTATGCAAGAAAATTAAACCTTAAACAAAAAGATATTTTTGTTGTTTCAATAATGCCTTGTGCTGTTAAAAAAATTGAAGCAAAAAGACCTGAAATGCATTTCAATGGATTACCCAATGTTGATGTGGTTCTTAATACAAGGGAAATTGCACAACTTTTGAAAGATAAAAAAATTGATTTGAAAAAATGCGAAGATGCTGAATTTGACCGTCTTCTTGGCGAAGCATCAGGAGCGGGTCAATTGTTTGGGAAAACTGGTGGAGTTTCTGAAGCATTGCTTAGATATGTTGCATTTAGGTTAGGGGATAAAAGCGGAAAAATTGAATACAAAGAAGTGCGCGGTAATAAAGGATTGCTTGAAGCAAATGTAAAAATTAATAATAAAATTTTGAAAGTTGCAGTAGTTGATGGATTAAATAATTTGCGTAATCTGATAAGCGACGAAAAGAATTTCCACAAATATACAGTAATAGAATTAATGGTTTGTCCTAATGGTTGTGTTGGTGGCGGAGGCCAGCCAATTTCAACTCCTGAAATAAGAGATGCAAGAAAAAATGCACTTATTGAAATTGATTCAAAAGAAAAAATTAGAATGGCTTGGGATAATTCTGAAGTAAGGAAACTTTATGAAGAATATCTTGATGAACCAGGTTCTAAAATAGCAAGGTCATTATTGCATACAAGCAAAGTTTGTTTGTGGTGCTGTGATATTCCGCACCCTGACGAAAAAAAGTAATTTAAAATAATGAAAAATAAAACGATTTATAATAACTATGAACTTTTATTGTAGTTAGATGACATGAATATCCACTTTGTGAATAATAAAACAAAATTTATTGCAATGGCTTTGAGCCTCTATTTTTTCTTTGTGAGCATAAAATTAATGGGCATTTCATTAGGTATTTTCAGCGACGATATGGCTAGCAGTATTATTGAAACAGCCACTAACCCATTTATTGCACTTTTTATAGGAATTCTTTCAACTACCCTTTTGCAAAGTTCATCAGCTTCAACTTCAATAATGGTTGGATTGGTTGCAGCTGGAATCATTGATCTTACTACAGTAATTCCGATGATTATGGGAGCTAATATTGGGACAACTGTTACAAATATTATTGCATCTCTTGCTCATTTACCTACAAGAGCAGAATTTGGGAAAGCATTTTCAGCCGCAGTTGTTCATGATTTTTTTAATGTTCTTACAGTACTTGTTCTTTTTCCAATCGAAATGACATTCCACATCATTGAAAATACAGCAATTTTTTGTGCGGAGCTTTTTGTGGGGTTGGGAGGAATAACTTTTGTTTCTCCAGTCAGTATAATTGTTAAACCTTCAGCCAATTATCTCGCTTCATTGCTTGGGATGGATGCACTTACAATTCTTGTTGCATCACTTTTCATTTTTTTCGCATCACTTACTGCAATGGTTACAATAATGAAAACACTTGTTGTTGAGAAATCTAAAAAAATACTCGACTCGCATTTTTTCAAAAATGATACTACTGCGTTTTTTACAGGAACTGGAATTACAATGCTTGTGCAAAGTTCATCAATAAGTACATCGCTTATGGTTCCGCTTGTTGGAACAGGAATGATTAAACTAAGAAAAGCATTCCCCTATATGATTGGCTCTAATTTGGGCACTACTATTACTGCAATAATGGCTGCGCTTGTTATTGGGACACCTCTTGCACTTAGTGTTGCTTTTGCACATTCAATATTCAATTTTTTCGGAATGTTGATTTTCATGCCTTTGAGGGAAATACCCATAAGACTTGCTGAAATGTTTGGTGAATTAGCACGCAAATACAGGCGTGTTGCAATTGGATATCTTATAACTGCATTTTACATTATACCTGCAATACTCGTATTTTTTGTAAGATGAAGGTTGGCTTATAAGATTTTACAAAACTAGTTCTATTATGAGTAAGAGAAAAAAAGACCTCAAAAATAAAATTAATTGTTTTGTAGCTGAATTTAGAAATGAATCAAAATGCACCCATTCAGATGAATGCAATGGATGTGCATTATTGAAAGCACCTTATGAAAAACAGATTGAATTTAAGAAAAAAATGCTTAACGAATTATTCGGGTTTGAAGTGCCTATTGAAAACTGCATAGAAGAATTTAGGTATCGAAACAAAATTGACATGGCGTACATTGATAAAATTTTAGGATATAGAACAAACAAGAATTTTTCAAAAAGTTTTAAAGTAACTGAATGTTTGCTAGTAAGCAAAAAAATGAATTTGTTCATCAATTTAATTTCGGAATTGCTTAAAGAAAATGAAATTGAAGATGCGGATATAATGTCACGAAAGAACGGATTGGGGTATGTGACTCTAAGAGAATCACAGAAAAATGAAATACTGATTAATTTTGTTTTTTTTGGAGAAATTGATGAAAAAATAAATGGTGTTTGCGAAAAATTAAGTAATGAAGGCGCGGCCAGCATTAATCTTCTTTTTAATGAAACCTGGAGCGATACTGCATACGGAAAAATTATCAAAAGTTTTGGTAAAAATTTTATTTTTGATTATGTGCTTGGAAAAAAATTTAAAGTTGGACCAAACACTTTTTTTCAGACAAATGTTAAAAGCGCAGAAAGAATTTTTTCCGAACTAAAAGAAAAACTCCCAAACAAAGGAAAAATATTGGATGTTTATTGCGGAGTAGGTACAATTAGCATTTGCATTGCAGAAAAATGCTCCAAAATAAAGGGAATTGAAATTGTAGAAGAAAGCATTTTAAGTGCAAAAGAAAACGCAGAAATTAATGGAATTACAAATTCTGAATTTATAGTTGGAAGTGCAAGAAAAGAGCTTAAAGAAATTGAAAAAGATTTTGATGCAGTTATTGTTGATCCGCCTAGAAGCGGACTTGACCCTAAAACAATAAAAAGAATTCTTGAAATTTCAGCTAAAATGATTTTTTATGTTTCATGTAATCCTAATACACTTGCAGAAAATCTTAAAGAAATTGAAGGTTACAAAATTGAACTCATAAAAGGATTCGATCAGTTTCCTCAAACCCCTCATATAGAAATGCTGTGTATTCTTGTAAAAGAGCCAAATGTTAATAATTAATAAGGAGAAACACGATATTTAGTAGTTAATCTTAGGAGGGATTATTTGGCAAAAACTGAAATTGGTCTTGACGAAAATATTGCAGCAGTAGTTGCATATCTGATTATGCCTTTATCAAGCATAGTTTTGTTAGTAATGGAAAAGAACAATAATTTTGTGAAATTCCATGCAATGCAGGCAACTATAGTAGGAATCATACTTTTTGTTGCAATGACTATTTCGTCCATGCTGGTTTTTGTACTAATTGGTCTTTTACTTATGCCAATTGTTGGTCTTGTTGGCCTTGTACTTTGGCTATTGCTAATGTTCAAAGCTTACAAAGGCGAAATGTACAAACTACCTGTAATTGGCGACATTGCTGAAAAGCAGATTAAAAAATAAATTAAAGTGAATGTTCCCGTAATATGGGAACAACTCTTATTTTTTTACATGTTTAAAAAAAGTAGGGTGCTGATTAGTTTATGAAAAAAACTTTTATTCCAGAAGAATTTAGAGAAAAATATACAAATCTTTTTGGAGAGGAAAGCAGTGAATTTTTTAATTGTTGTAAAATTAAAATCCCAAAAAGCATTTGGGTCAATTCATTAAAAATAAAACCAGACAAATTGAAAAATATTCTTGAAACTAAAGGCTGGAAACTAACAGAACTTTTTCATGAAAATGCTTTTGCAATTGAAGGCATTGAAAAACCAGGGCAAGAAGAAGAATTCAGACAAGGGCTTTTTAATTTACAGGAAAAATCATCAATGATTCCAGTGGTTGCACTCTCGCCTGAAAAAAATGATTTTGTTCTTGATGCAGCAGCAGCCCCAGGAAATAAAACATTACAAATTTCGTGCTTGATGGAAGGAAAAGGACAAATTGTTGCAGTAGATAAAAATGTTAAAAGATTTACAAGTATGAAATTAAATTTCAAAAAATTTGGAGTAAAAAATATAATCGAAAAAAGAATGGATTTGCTCGATTCTAAAAAAAATGAATTATTTGATAAGGTGCTTCTTGATGCTCCCTGCTCAAGCGAAGGGCTTGTAAGAAAAGATTTTGACGCACTGAAAAATTGGTCACAAGAACTTGTAGAAAAAAAAGCAGAGCTTCAAAAAAAAATGATTGAAACTGCATTTAGATTACTTAAAAGAAAAGGCACAATGGTTTACAGCACTTGTTCATTATCTCCTGAAGAAGATGAGGAAGTAATAAAACACATACTTGAAAATCAAAAAGCTGAAATTGAAGAAATTAAAATTAAAGGATTTAAAATAAGAAAAGGAATTGATGGAATAGGAAATAGAATCATGCCGCAGGATAATAATTCACAAGCATTTTATTTCTGTAAGGTAAAAAAATTGTGAAGAACAAAACTTTATTTCTACATAACTTTTTGGTTGGTTCAAGAAAGCAATTTAAACCTTTGCTAAATACCTTTCATGAGGAGCGCCTGCCCGTATAGTATAGCGGTTAGTATACGGCCCTGTCGAGGCCGTGGTTCGGGTTCGACTCCCGGTGCGGGCGCTCTCTTATTCTTATATTATAAAATTAGCCTTAATCAAGGCAGTTATTTTAAACTCTTACAGCTTCTTTATTTGGGGGTCTAAAAAATGATTGTTATCGGAATTACAGCAAAATATTGCGCAGGAAAAACAACTGTTTGCGATTATTTGAAAAGTAAAAGTTTCTATTATGTTTCTCTTTCAGATGAACTTAGAACTATTTTAAAAGAAGAAGGACTTGAGGAGACTCGTGAAAATCTTATAAAAAAAGGAAATGAACTTCGGGAAAAGGAAGGTTCCGGAGTACTTGCAAGAAGACTTATTGAGAAAATGGGCAAGGACAAAAACTATGTTGTTGATTCTTTAAGAAATCCAGATGAGATTAAAGAATTTCAGAAACTTGAAGGATTTCATCTTTGGCATTTAACTGCACCTGAAGAAAAAAGATTTGAACGAATTATTGAACGAAAACGTGAAGGCGATCCTAAAACCATAAAAGAATTCCGAGAACTTGAGGCAAAGGAAAGTGCATCAACTAACAAGAATGCCCAGCAACTTAATGAATGTGAAAAAATGGCTGAACATACTCTTGAAAACAATGGTTCACTTGATGAACTTTTTGAACGAGTTGATGAAATTCTTATGCACGTTCCCACAAATCTTAGAAGACCTAGCTGGGATGAATATTTTATGAATATTGCAAAAGAAGTTGCAACAAGAAGCAATTGTGTGAAAAGAAAAGTTGCAGCAGTTATTGTAAGGGATAAAAGAATTCTTTCAACAGGATACAATGGAACTGCAAGGGGAATAAAAAATTGTAATGAAGGCGGATGCCCAAGGTGTAATTCTTTTACCGCTGGCGGAACAAAACTTGATGAGTGTCTTTGTGCGCATGCAGAAGAAAATGCTATTGTACAGGCTTCTTACCATGGAACTTCAATTAAGGATTCGACAATTTATGTTACTTTCAGCCCGTGCCTTACTTGTAGCAGAATGATAATCAATGCAGGAATCAAAAAAGTGATTTACAACACTGAATATCCTCTTGGAGAAACAGCGTTGAAAATGCTCAAAGAAGCAGGCGTTGAATTGGAAAAAATGAAACTTTAATTGATAATGAAAAATGAAACTTTAATTTTGAATTAAATTTAGTTTTTAATTGAAGTTTCTTTGCCTTCATTTTCCTCATATAAAATTATTTCTTCAAGTTTTTTCTGAAGCAATTTATTATCATGTAAAATATAATCTGCTAGTTTTAATCGCCTAGATACTTGTTGGGCAGTAGTCGGGTTATCCGGAGTTATGAGAATTGTAACAAGCATTTTTGCAAGGTCAATGTCACTATAGCAATCAGTGATTAGAACTGCTCTTTTTACATCAAATTCTTCATTTTTATTTTGAAAAGAATCTCTTATTGCAGTGAGTTTTGTTTTTACTGGAATTTTTTCATATTCTGAATCAGAAACCGGTTAATCGAAGGCCTTATCCTTAT
>CAYMWD010000029.1:0-8941 GCA_964394025.1 uncultured archaeon
ATATAATGTATCATTGATGGCTGACTCAACATCACGTTGGGCAGAGGCAATGAGAGAAATTGGTGCAAGACTTGAAGAAATGCCAGGCGAAGAAGGATACCCAGCATACTTATCATCAAGACTTGCTCAGTTCTATGAAAGAGCCGGAAGAGTAATCACAAAAAATAATTTGAATGGTTCAGTATCAATTATTGGTGCTGTTTCACCGCCAGGCGGAGACTTCTCGGAGCCAGTGACACAAAACACACTTAGAATTACAAAAGTGTTTTGGGCACTTGATGCACCACTTGCATACAGAAGACACTTCCCATCAATAAACTGGTTAACATCCTACACTCTTTACAACGAAATTGTTGCAGATTATTTCAACAGCGAAGTTGCAAAAGATTTTACAACATTAAGAGCAAAAGCAATGGGTTTGCTTAAGAAAGAAGCTGAATTGCAAGACATTGTACAACTTGTTGGACCAGATGCTTTGCCTGAAGAAGAAAAAGTGGTTTTGTTTACTTCAAAATCACTAAGAGAAGATTTCTTACAGCAAAACGCATACCATGAAGTTGATTCATACTGTCCACTTGAAAAGCAGTATTTGATGATGAAAACAATCCTTGACTTCTATGACAAGGCAATTGCAGCAGTAAAGAAAGGAGCAAAAGTTTCTGAAATTTCAGGACTTGCAGTAAACGAAAAAGTTGCAAGAATGAAATACGAAAAAGAATACAAGAAAAACGCTGCAGACATAGCTTCTGAAATTGATAAGGAGCTGGCTAAAGTCAAAACTAAAAAGTCAATTGAGGAGGTGAAAGCATGATTAAAGAATACACTTCAGTAAGAGAAGTAACAGGACCACTAATGGTTATTGATAAAGTAAAAGGCGTAGCATACGCAGAACTTGTGCAAGTAACAACATCAACCGGCGAAAAAAGATTGGGACAGGTGTTGGAGATTACTGAAGACAAGGCAATTGTACAGCTGTTTGAAGGTACAAGCGGAATTGATATTAAAAACACAAGAGCAAGATTCACCGGAGAAACAATGAAAATAGGAGTATCCAAAGAAATGCTCGGAAGAATCTTTGACGGAGCAGGAAGACCAATAGATAAAGGGCCAGAAGTAATACCAAAAAAGAGACTTGACATTAATGGAAATCCAATAAATCCATTTACAAGAGATCACCCTGAGGACTTTATTCAAACAGGAGTTTCAACAATAGATTTGAACAACACACTTGTAAGAGGACAGAAACTGCCTATATTCTCAGGGTCTGGATTGCCTCACAACAAACTTGCAGCACAAATAGCTAGGCAAGCAACAGTTGTTGGAAGTAAAGAAGGATTTGCAGTTGTATTCGCAGCAATGGGAATCACAAATGAAGAAGCACTATTCTTCAAAGAAGAATTTCAAAGAACAGGTGCATTCGAAAAAACAGCAATGTTCCTTAACCTAGCTGATGATCCTGCAATTGAAAGAATCATTACTCCAAGAATTGCATTAACAACAGCAGAATACCTTGCTTACGAAATGGATATGCACGTGCTTGTTATTTTAACAGACATGACAAACTACTGTGAGGCTCTGCGTGAAATTTCAGCAGCTAGATCAGAAGTTCCGGGAAGAAGAGGATATCCTGGTTACATGTACACAGACTTAGCAATGATTTATGAAAGAGCAGGAAAAATTCAGGGCAGAAAAGGTTCAGTAACACAAATACCAATCATTTCAATGCCTGACGATGATATTACTCATCCAATTCCAGATTTAACAGGATACATTACTGAGGGACAGTTTGTGCAAAACAGATCATTGCACATGCAAGGAATATTTCCTCCAGTAGATATTCTACCATCATTAAGTAGACTGATGAAAAATGGAATTGGAAAAGGAAAAACAAGAGAGGACCATTCAAATCTTTCAGATCAGGTTTATGCTGCATATGCTAAAGGAAGAGAAATGAGAGACCTTGTTGCAGTGATAGGTGAAGAATCACTTGATGAGTTAGATAGAAAATATCTGAAATTCGCACAAGAATTTGAAGAAAAATTTGTGAATCAGGGGTACAATGAAAATCGTTCAATAAAGAAAACTCTAAGCATTGCTTGGGATCTTTTAGCGATGCTTCCTGAATCAGAATTAAAAAGAATTTCAACAGAACACATCAAAAATTATCATCCAAAAAATGCAAAAAAAGGGAACTGATAAAAAATGGGAAACGTCAAAGCAACAAGAATGGCATTGCTTCAAACAAAAAAGAAAATGAAGCTTGCCTCTAAAGGACACAAACTTCTCAAAGAAAAAAGAGATGCACTTGTAATGGAGTTCTTTAAAGCGCTTAAAGAAGTAAAAGTGTTAAGAAAAGAAATAGGCTCCAGCCTTGGTGATGCACAAAAGTCACTTTATAGAGCACAGGCAATTCAAGGAGAGGTTGATGTTGAAAGGTTTGCTGCAGGAGTTGCTTCTGGCGTTGATGTTGATTTTTCAACCAAAAAAGTAATGAGTGTATCTGTACCAGATGTAGGAGAAATTAAAGTTGAACATCAATGGTACGGTTATTTTGAATCAACAGTAGAACTTGATAATGCAGTAACTAAATACAGAGCATTGTTGCCTACGCTGATTAAACTTTCAGCAAAACAATTAGCTTTGCAAAAGCTTGCGGATGAAATTAAAAAAACCAAAAGAAAAGTAAATTCACTTGAATATATAATCATCCCAAAAATGGAAAAAGACAAAAAAATGATTCAATTCAAACTTGAAGAACAAGAAAGAGAAAATTTCACAAGACTTAAAATTATAAAAGCAAAAACAACAGAGGAATAAAAATGGGGTTTAGAAGAAAAAACGATGCTGAAACAAAATTTCTTTATCTTCTTTCACTTGCAAAAACAGCATCAGAAATAACAATAATAATCGGGATTTTTATTGCTTTTATAACATTGCTTTTTGTAGCAGGGTTTTTCTAATTATTTAAGAGATTCTTCCCAAACAGGGTCTTCTTTCTTTTTATCTTTATTAAAATCAGTTAATGAAAGAACTATATTATCAGCAAGCATTCTTAAGCCTGATTTTTTCTTTGAATCCTTTTTAGCCATCAAACCACTAAATCAACTATCAATTAAGGATATTAATAAAAGTATCTAAACCTATTTTTTTACATCTTCAATTAAAATATCATCATTTTGTTCAATAATATCCTGGATTTTAATACGCATAAGATGCATCGGATCGCCTCCACCGGAGATTACTTCCACTTTTTTTGACGCAGACTTATCAAGAATAACCGTGACACCATAAATTGAAATAGGAGGAACACCACCAACCTCATAGCCAGTAATTTCAATTACTTCTTCAGAAGTAGCCATGCGTACATCTTTAACCCCAAGAATATTTTTCACTTTTTCAAAATCTATTTTATCTGGCCCGAGAAGAATAACAAGCACAGGATTTTTAGCAGGATAATCAATAAGAAGAATTGATTTTACAAGCCCATTAGGGTCACCGCTTACTGCAGCAGAAGCTTTTGCAGCTGAATGCACCTCTGAATTTACTTCAAAAACTTCGGCATTTAATTTATTAGTTTTAATATAACTGATTAGTTCATCAAGCATAATGAATATAACAACAGAAAATTAAAAAAACTCTTCCACATGCTTATCAGGTTCATTGCTTTTGATTGCAACAAAATCTTTTGGAAAAAACTGCCTATAAGAAGGGTCAGAAAAGCGTTTATCTAAAAATATGCACACGCCTTTGTCTTTTTCAGTTCTAATTACACGGCCGGCAGCCTGCACAGCACGGCTTATAGCAGGAGCATTATATGCATAATCCCAGCCTCTGTTGAATTTTTCATTGTAAAAATCAATCAACGCCTTAGATTGAAGAGAAACTCTTTCAAACGGAACACCGACAATAATTGCAGCTTTTAAATTTTCACCAGGAAAATCAACACCCTCAGCAATTGACCCGCCTGAAACAGCAAGCAACACAGCGCCAAAACCATAACCAAGTTGTTTGAATTTGCTAATCAAAGAAGATTTTTTTCCCTGAGGCATATTTTTTTCCTGCTCAAGAACCTGCCTAGCAACTTTAATCCTCGGAGAAATTGCTTTTAAAATTTCAAAAGAAGGAAAAAACACAATAACATTCCCAGGCACTTTTGCAATAACCTTGCAAATAATTTCTGCAATCTCGTCATATTGTACTGAATTACGTTCAGTATATTTTGTAGTTGTTTTATCGACAAAAATATTCAATCTATTTTCAGGAAGAAACGGAGAAGCATATTCTTTCAATTCAGCTTTACTCACACCAAGAACATCAGCATACATTAACAAAGGAATAAGCGTGCCCGACATTAAAATAGATGA
Organism: uncultured archaeon; assembly: GCA_964394025.1. Lineage (GTDB taxonomy): Archaea > Iainarchaeota > Iainarchaeia > Iainarchaeales > Iainarchaeaceae > PCWY01. The sequence continues at coordinate 4,365 of CAYMWD010000029.1, forward strand.
ATGGGAAGAATGAAAAATTCGGGCAGTGACCTCAGAAGGATCAAGAGGATAAAGAGAAATTCTGAAAGAATTCATTTGACGCTCGGCTAAATGTAAAGTGTGCTCTTTTTCAGAAATTAAGTTATGTAGAAAAACAGCAGTTGTTAAAAGAAAAGAATTTTCTTTTTTATTTTTGCGCATAAATATTCCGGCCGAATCTTCTAAAAGTTCAAGATTTTCTTTTGCTAGTTTTTTTAAACCACTAAGCGCTTTTTTTTCAAGCAAACCTTCACTACTTCCAAAAGGAATTTTTGACATCAAAAGTTTCAGCTCTTGTGCAACATCACCAAGAAGTAACACTGTTTCATCAGAGTTAACATTTTTGGCTTCTTTAACTGCTTTTTCGATATCATCTATTTTTAGAGTTGTTGAAAGCATATCCCGAACTCTTTTGGGCAAATTATGCGCTTCGTCAATAACTAAAATACAATCTTTTAACGAAATTTTTGCAGAACCAAGAATTGATTCTCTTATATCATCATTAAAAATATGAAAATAATCCCCAATAACAAGATCAGCATTTTTTATCATTTCAAGCGTAACTTCATAAGGGCACAGTTCTTTCACAAGACATGCATTTTTTATTTGAGAATAACTCTGACCATATTTGGTCAAAAGGTCTGCTTTTCTTCTTTTACAATCTGCTTTTTGTTTTATGGTTGTACCTTTAGTATTTGAATAAAAAACACATTGTTTATTTTTTTTAGCATTATTACATGCCTCATAAAAACCGTTTCCGACATGAGACACAAGCGGATGAATGCACATCTTTTTTTTGCCCACCAAATCAACTGTTTTAATTTTCAAATTAAAACGTTCATTCATTAGGTTTGCAGTTTCTAATGCAATTTCATGCTGTGAGCTTTTTGGAGTTAGAAAAAAAACTTTCTTTTTCTGGGCAATAGCATATGAAAGACACGGCGCAAGAGCTGAAGCTGTTTTACCTATTCCAGTAGGAGCATTAACAAGCAAGGTTTTTCCATCATTTACTGATTTGAAAATATCATTAATCAGCTCTTTTTGGTTATCGCGAACAGAATCATAAGGAAAGTATACTTTCATCAGTAAATTGAAACTAGTTTTGTTTAAAAGGGTCTCGCAGAGGTAATTGCCGGTGCAAAATACAAAAAAACAAAACAAAAATAAAACAAAAATAAAACAAAAATAAAACAAAAATAAATAAAAATAGAAAAAAATAGAAAAAAAGCTCGGCTTTATAGGCCGAGTTCTTTTTTAATTTCATTAACTTTGTCTGTTGATTCCCACTTGAAATCAGAATCATCTCTTCCAAAATGACCATATGAAGCGGTTTTTTGGAAAATTGGTCTCTTTAAATCAAGGGTTTTTATTATTGAAGCTGGTTTGAAGTCAAAGATTTTTTTAACTGCCTCTTCAATCTTTGCATCATCAACCTTACCGGTTCCTTTTGTATCAACTAATACAGATACTGGATTAGCAACACCAATTGCATAAGCAACTTCAACTTCACACTTATCTGCAACTCCTGAAGCTACAATATTTTTTGCAACATATCTTGCAAAATAAGCTGCTGAACGGTCAACCTTTGAAGGGTCTTTTCCTGAAAAACAGCCTCCGCCATGAGCACCCATTCCACCGTAAGTGTCTACAATTATTTTCCTTCCAGTAAGACCAGCGTCTCCAACAGGGCCTCCAATAATGAATTTTCCAGTAGGGTTAACTAAAAATTTTGTATCTTGGTCAATCCATTCAGAGCAAATAGGAGTAATTACTTTTTCAATAATCTCTTCACGAATCTGGTCATAAGGAACATCATCATGCTGAGTACTAATTACAACAGTATCAACTCTTTTTGGTTTACCGTTTTCATACTCTACAGTAACCTGACTTTTTCCATCAGGTCTAACCCATTTAATTTCACCTTTTTTTCTTACCTCAGCAAGCTTTTGAGTAAGCTTATGAGCAAGAGTAATTGGTAAAGGCATTAATTCAGGAGTTTCATTACAAGCAAAACCAAACATCATACCCTGATCTCCAGCACCTTGTTCCTTATGAAGACCTTCACCCTCATTTACACCTTGAGCAATGTCGCCTGATTGTTCAGAAAGTGAAATCAAAACAGAGCAAGCATCAGCATCAAAACCATAATCTGGATTTGCATAACCTATATCTCTAATGGTTTTCCTTACAACATTTTGAATGTCTACGTAAGTTTTAGTTGTAACTTCACCAAAAACAAGAATCAAACCAGTTTTTGTCGCGGTTTCTACAGCAACTCTGCTGTTAGGGTCATCTTTAATCATTGCATCAAGAATAGCATCACTAATCTGATCGCACATTTTATCCGGGTGTCCTTCAGTAACAGATTCTGAAGTAAAATAATATTTTCTATCCATTAAAAAATCCTCCTTAAATGAGTTAATCTACAATAGAGAAACACCATAATATTAATAAAAAGTTCGTTTAATATTCAAATAAGAATAATGAGGTTTTATTATGTTACCAGAACTCGGGGAAATAAAAAAGAAACGAAAAACAATGGGAATTACACAAACTGAACTTTCCAAAAAAACAGGAGTAAGCCAAAGCCTTATTGCAAAAATGGAATCAAACGCAATTGTGCCTTCATATACTAATGCAAAAAAAATATTTGATTTTTTTGAATCAGTCCACGAAAAACACAGGGCAAAAGCAGAAGATTTTATGACTAAAAAAATAATCAGCGTTAGAACTGATTCAACTATAAAAAGTGCAATAAAGATAATGGAAAAAAATTCTGTTTCACAATTGCCAGTAATTAATGAAAGCAAAAATCTCGGAACAATTTCTGAAAAGAGCGTTCTTGAAAAAATTAATTCAGAAGAAAGTGCAGAAAAGCTTCTTGAAAAAAATGTTGAAGAAATAATGGATGATGCAATGCCTCAAATAAGCTATGATGCGCCTTTTGAAGTTATTTCATCAATTCTTTCTGCTTTTCCAGGCGTAATCGTAACCAATAAAGGAAAAGCCGTAGGTATAATTACAAAATTGGACCTTTTGAAAGCAGCAATTTCAAAAAAATAAGGCAATTAAAATAAATCAGCAAATTAAATTCGGTTGATTTGTTAGTGATTCATTTGTCTTACTTATATATTCACTTATATATTATCTTAAAAAAATACCAAAAACTAAACAAAAAGAAAGCTTTAAATATAAATCGTGGGCCATTGTTACTAAAGAGTAGTAACTTTTTAACGGGAGTGGGGGAAATGAAGAAGTTTTTTACAATAGCAATAATGTTAATTTTGATTTTAACTAGCGTAAGCGCAAGTACACTTATTTTTGATGAAGAGGTTTTTGTGTGCATAAACGAACACGGAAACAATGAAAATATTGATTGCAGAGGAACTTATAATATCGAGTGGGATAGTCAATACCACGACAAAATTGTTTTTGAAAGTTATTTTGTTGATGATGATGGAGAAATAAATCTGTTGAATTCACAAGGCAACAGAACTAATGTTTTTAGAGAATACGATGGAATCAATGACCCAGTGCATGAACCGGGGCATAGCGTTTACATTGGAAAGGATTTGACCCCTTACATGACCAATGGAACAAATGTTTTAGAGGGATATGCAAAAGATATTGGAAGAGTAATAAGTTATGTTGGCGGAAGAATAAAGATTTACGCAAAGGACCCTCAAAATTCTGCTGATTGTGTTGTTTCAAAATTACCCTCAGAAATGTACACAGGACAAACCGCAAAAGTTTCAGTTACTATGAAAAATAATGGTAATACTAATTGGACAAAAACATGGGGCTATAAACTCGGCTCATGGAATCCAAGAGATAATTATACCTGGGGATTAGCAAGAGTAGAACTTAGCAATTATGATGAAGTGATTTCACCAGGCGAAAGTAAAATTTTTTATTTTACCATAAAAGCACCTAGTGAAGAAGGAACATATAGTTCAATTTGGAAAATGGTTCAGGAACACAACGAATGGTTCGGAGAAGAATGCGGAGTTTCTTCAATAAAAGTAATTAAAGAAATTCAAAACACAAGACCAGTAATGGATCTTCCAAGTGTTGTGGAAATTGAACTTGATTCTGATTCAAAAAGAATACTTGATCTTTGGGATTATACCAAAGATAAAGAAGATTATGATGCAGACCTTAAATTCAAAGTAGTGAGTTTGCAAAAATCAGGAATAGTTGATTGTTATATCAAATCAAACAGATATTTTGATTGTTATGAACCTATTGCTGTAGGTTCAAAAACTTATATTATTTCAGTGACTGATACAGGCGGACTAAGCACTGAAGACGATGTAACTGTAAAAGTTGTTAACAACGTTCCTTCACCAGAATGCGGAAACATTGAAATTTCAGCATATAATTTGAACATGGCTGAATCAGATACTGAAAATTTCAGTTTTAATATTGAAAACAACAGCGAATATGATTTTACAGTTAGTACTGCAAGAGTTTATGAAAACAGTTCATATCTTTCAGTAAACGGAACAGATGCACCTAGTGAAATCCCTGCACAAGAAAGCAGAGCAATTGGTTTTGAA
>CAYMWD010000030.1:0-8881 GCA_964394025.1 uncultured archaeon
CTTTCGCGAACATCGAGGTAAGAAGTTGGTTCATCAAAAGCATAAAAATCAGCATCTTTTAAACAAGCAGCTGCAATTGCAACTCTTTGAAGCTCTCCCCCACTAAGATCAGAAATGTTTCTTTCAAGAATTTTTTCAATGCCAAGTTCTTTTGAAATTTCAACTAATTTTTTTCTTTCATCTGCTTTTTTGAGTAACGTTATTACTTTTCCTTTGAATACTTTTGGAATAGCAGTTATATTCTGAGGTTTGAATGAAACAGAAATTGATTTTTCTTTAATAGATGTAAAAAAATTTTGAAGCTCTTTTCCTTTAAAAAACTCTATTGCAGAATTATAAGAAGCCTCATTTTCATAATTTCCTAAATTAGGAATTATTTGACCTGAAAGAATTTTTAAAATTGTGCTTTTTCCAATTCCGTTTCTTCCTATTATTCCAACAACTGACCCTTTTTTTGCAAATGGTAATCGATAAACTCTGAAAGAGTTTTTTCCAAATCTTTGAACTGGATTTTCGTTTAATTCCTGCACAAGATTTTCAATATGAATACATTTTACAGGACACTTTAAAACACAAATATTACACCCTATGCATAACTCTTCATTAATAATCGGCTTTCCAGAATCTTCTTCAAGAACTATACATTCTTTTCCTGAACGATTAACAGGGCACATGCCTCCGCAAATGAAATTACACCCTTCCTTATTTATGCATCTGTCTTTTTCCAATACTGCTAACCTTACCATAAAAACAACCTTTTTGAAATATTACATTAAATATACTCTCTAAAATTGCAGTTGTAAGCATTTAAAACCCTTTAATATAACAAGAATATTATGAAAATCCTCTCTTTGGATAGAAAAAACAATGCGTTTGAGGTAATGCCTGATTCTTTTGATGATTTGTGGCATCTTGAAAAAATCATTGATATAGATGATTTGGTTAGCGGCAGTTCTGAAAGAAAAATAAAAGCAAAAACTGAAGGAGAAAAGGCATTTAAAACAAAAGTTTTTGTAGAACTAAAAGTAGAAAAAAAAGAATTCCATGAAACAACAAATCAGCTAAGAATACAAGGCGTTGTTGTTTATGCTCAGCCAGAAGAACTTGTTGAATTAAAATCACACCATACAATCGAAGTTGAACCTGGGTTTAAACTAAAAGTTAAAAAAGAGAGTCTTAAAAATTATCACATTGAAAGATTAGAAAAAGCAAAAGCAGGTTCGGGAAGAGAAAAATTACTTATTGTTGTAATGGATGATGAAGCTGCAGATGTTGTATTTTTAAGAGATGCTGGAATTGAAAATAAAGCAAAAATTATTGCATCAAAACAAGGAAAACAATTCGAAAAAAGTGAAAAGGAAAAACCTTATTTTGTAGAACTCCTTTCAAAAATTAAAGAGCTAGGGGCACAAAGAATAGTTATTGCCGGCCCTGGTTTTGAAAAAAGTAATTTTGAAAAATTTTTAAATGAAAAGCACGAAAAATTGCCGATTGTTTTTGAATCCACAAATTCTGTCGGCATTACAGGAATTAATGAACTTTTGAAAAGCGGAAAAGTTGACAAATTAATTGAAGGCTTTCAAGCAGCACAAGAAGAAAAAATTGTTGAAAAATTAATGGAAATGCTTTCAAAAGAAACAGTTGCAATTGGATTTGAAGAAGTTGAAAAAGCAGTTAAGTCAGGTGCAATCGAAGATCTTATTGTCGAAGAAACTCTAATGGCTAAAAAAAGAGAAGAAGTTGAAAAAATAATTGACAAAGCAGAACAAACAAACTCAAAAGTTCATTTTGTTTCACAAAAAACAGAAGCAGGAAAAAAAATAGAAGGATTAGGCGGGTTAGCTGCAACTCTTCGCTATAAACTTGATTGGTAAACTCTAAAATGCATATGCGTAGCATTTTTCTCTTTCTTTTTCGTCAACGTTTTTCTTTCTCTTACAAAGAGAAAGAAAAAGGTTGTTTTAGTAATATTTGGTTCCTTCACCGGTTAAAATTACAATCTGAAAATTTGCATTTTTTTCTTTTAGTGCCGCAAGAACAGCCATGTGCTCCTTTCCCGATCCGCTTATCAAAGATACTACAATTTCTTCAGCAGGAATTTGTTTTTTTATTTCATCTTTTATAAGTTCAAAACCTGAGCGATTATTTACAAGTATCCATTCCGCTTCCTTTGATGGTGCAAAATTTTCCTTGCCCCATTCATTTGAAATCAACATTATTTTTTCCCATTCTTCTTCAGAAATGAGTCTTGCTACGTGTCCCCAAGTGCCTTTTCCAACACCAAGCACAGCTAAAAGTGTTTTTCCCATTTTATTACCCCCGCTGACATTGTTTTTACAATATATATTATATATTGGTTATAATGTTTAAAAAACAGTAGCAATAGCCAATTTGAGCTATTCAAAAGAATCCTGAGTTTTTTGAAATTTTTCCATAAATTTTCGGCCTAACGGAGTTATACAATAAATTTCAGCCTGAGACGCAAGCGGTTTTGAAATAATTTTTGCAGATTTAAGTGCAGTTAAAATAAGACGCATATCTTCCTCTGTTATCGGTTTAACCCCTTCCATAAGCTCTGAGAAAGATTTTGGGGAATTTATTATTGTTTTGATTACAAACATAAAAATTTTTGACTGGGAAATAGTGTAACAAGCAGGATTTTGCTCAAGAAAATCCGCATATTCCTGCTGAGGATCAGAAACCATGATAAAAAAAAGGTTTGCAGATAATAAAAACTTTATCCATCAAAATATGTAGATGAATGACGCAAAAAAAAGATTTTGTGAAATAATTCTTGATAAAATAGAGTCGGGAGAAATAAATTCAAAAATTAAACTTAATCTTGCAAAACTTGAAACTGGAAGAAAATTAGGGATAAGAAACATGCCATCTAATCCAGATATTCTTTCACATTCAAATAACCCTTCTAAAAAAACATCAATTTTACTTTCAATAAAACCCCTTAGAACACTTTCAGGGGTCGCGCCAGTCGCAATAATGACAAAACCAATAAAATGCCCTCACGGCACGTGTCTTTACTGCCCCGGGGGGCCCAATAGTTCATTCGGATCAGTACCCCAATCATATACCGGCAATGAACCCGCAACAATGCGTGCAATAAACAATAATTATGATGCTTATCGGCAGACAACTAATAGAATTTCGCAATACTATGCTACCGGCCACAATCCAGAAAAAGTTGAATTAATAATAATGGGCGGAACTTTTCCAAGTTTTGAGGACCAGTACCAAAATGAATTTATTGCAGGAGCATTTGGAGCAATAAATGATTTTTCAGAACATTTTTTTGATAGCAAAAAATTTGATTCTAAAAAATTTAACAAAACATTTATGAAAGATGGAAAATGTTTTTCTGAAAATACGAGAGAAATAATGAAAACTAAAAATAATCATTCGCTTAAAGAAGAACATGCAAAAAATGAAAAAGCAAACATAAGAATTGTTACACTTTGTATTGAAACTAGACCTGATTGGAGCAAAGAAAACGAAATAAATAAAATGTTGACTCTTGGTGCAACAAGAGTAGAACTTGGAGTTCAAAGTATATACAATAAAGTTCTTGATTATGTTAACCGAGGGCATGGAGTAGAAGAAACAATAGAAGCAACTCGCCTTCTAAAAGATTCAGGATTAAAAGTCACTTATCATGTGATGCCAGGGCTTCCTAAAAGTACAAAAGAAATGGACATAGGGATGTTCAAAGAAATTTTTGAAAACCCTGATTTTAGACCAGATGGCCTTAAAATTTATCCCTGCATGGTTATGCCTGGAACTGGGCTTGAAAAATTATACAATTCTAAAAAATTCAGACCGCTTGAAACTGAAGAAGCTGCAGAAATAATTTCCGAAGCAGGAAAATATTTTCCATATTATACTCGAGTGCATAGAATTCAGAGAGATATTCCTACAAAGTTTTCAATGGGCGGAATTGATAAAAATAACCTTCGGCAAATTGCTGAAAAAAAAATGGAAGAAAAAGGAATTATTCTCAAGGATATACGAAAACGTGAAACTGGGATTAACAAAAAAATTAATACTGAAATTGAACCTGAATTAATAATCAGAAAATATGAAGCGAGCAAAGGGCAAGAATTTTTTATTTCTTTTGAAGACAAAAAAAATGACCTTATCTCAGGTTTCTGCAGATTACGCAAACCTTACAAACCATTTAGAAAAGAATTTACTGAAAATACTGCATGCATAAGAGAATTGCATGTGTTTGGTTCTGCACTCGGAATTGGAAAACATGGTGAAAGTGAACAGCATAAAGGATTAGGAATGAAATTAATCAAAGAAGCTGAAAAAATTGCATTAGAAGAACTGGATTGTAAAAAATTATTGATTATAAGCGGAGTTGGGGCAAGAGAGTACTATTCTAAAAAACTAAACTATTCAAGAGATGGAGTTTATATGAGTAAAAAATTAAGCCGGAATAACAAGTGAAATAATTGAATTCAACATTTCAAAAGGAATTAAAGCAAAACTAAAAAATGGAAACCCTGAAAGTGAAGATGCAAATTTCCCTTTAAGAGTTGGTCTTACATTAAGCTCTGATGAAAATGTTGTTAATACACTATTTTTTTCAGCTGAATTAACAACAAAAGTAAAACTTTTTTTACCATAAGCATTTGGAACAACTTCAAGAATAATTTCTTCAGAAGAATTTGGTTTTGCAATTACTTTTTCTTTGTCAAACCAATTAGGCGAAAGGTCTGAAGTAAAATTTATTGAATGCGATGCAATTGAAGAATTTGAAATTATCGCAGTATAAATTACAGGTTCACCTACAACACTAAAATTTTGACCTGGCTTTTTTACAAAAGAAACATCAAGCAAATTTTCTTTTAATGTAACTCTTATAGTAACTGATTCCACAACGCTTGGTTGTTGCGAATTAGAAAAAATAAATTTAATATTATAAAAATTAAGCTTTGCCGATTTTGGAATTTTTATTTTTGCAGATAAACTAGATTTAGTTTTTTCTGTTGAAATAACCGCCCAACCTAAAGGCATTGTTGAAGAATCAACTTCAATAGTATCCCATTCAAATGCTCGCCCGCTATTATCTGAAAAGAATATTTCAAACGTTTGGGCCGGAGAAACCTCACCTATTTGAATAGAAGCGCCATTAACTAAAGATGCTTCAATAGGATAGATAATGTTTATTTCTGCAAATGTTTGAGCTGAAAAAAGCACTATAAATACAAAAATAAGAAATTCTTTCATTAAAACCATTAATAGTATAAAACAGCAGAAGAATAAAAAAATAAACGGTTAAAGAAAAGATATGGTAAATATGGAAAAACAGTCTCCAAGTAGATTTGAAATGATTAAAAAAAGGCACAAAAAAACATATGAGGCTGCCCTTTCTCAAGGAAAGGTTGACAAACCAATGGAATCCTTATGCACTTTTACTGCAAAAACAACCAATTATTACACTTCTAGCTGTTGTTCCGGCAGAATAATGTTGCTTGAAAAACATGGTTCAAAAAAATGCGATAATCTTTTCCACCGAAGATGGCATAGAACAGTTACTTTTGAAGAGCTTAAAGAAGGAGTCAATGAAAGCACCAAAGGAAAAGTTTGGTTTAAAATGGAACCATTTATTCTGCACATTGGATGCGGAACCATTGAAAACGCAAAAAAAATATTGGAAGCCATGCAACAAGCAGGGGTAAAAAGAGGCGGAATAATTCTTGCAGGAGATGAAAAGTTTCTTATTGAAATGCAAGGCACAGAAAGAATGGAACTTATAGTAAAAGAAGACGGTAAAAATTTAGTTAGTGATGAATATTTAAAAAAAATTCTTGAAACTGCAAACCCTATGCTTGAAAATAATTTTTTAAGGCTAAAAAAATTTGAAAAAGAATTCAAAAAAGTTCTTGATTAATTAAGTTAAATCTTTAGGCAAAACTTCGCGCAATATTGATTCAGGATTATAATAATATCTTTGTATTACTGTTTCAACATCAGACATTGCACGAATATTATTATCAAGCATCCATTCAAGAATTTTCTGGCGCACTTTTATTTCTCGCTCAACGTCTTTTTTGTTCTTCATCAATTTTTCTGCAAGAGATTCAATCATACGCATCGGAACATTGGTTCTTTTTGCAGTATCACTTGAACGATCCCACTCATAAATATTACTTAACAAAGGTTTACCGTCCATTGAACTTACTTCAGTAACATGAAGTATTCTTCTTTCAATTCCTTTACCTGCAACATACGCACGATATTGCACAATAACAAGATCAAGAAGTGAAATTAAAGAATCAGGAACATTCATAGGGTGTGATTTTAATCTTATAATCAATTCTTTTGAAGAATTACTATGTAAAGTTCCAAGACAACCTCTATGCCCAGTATCCATTGCAACAAAAAGAGTTTCTGCTTCTTGACCTCTAACTTCTCCAACAATTAATCTATCAGGGCGCATTCTCATAGCATTTTTCAAAAGATCATCCATAGAAGTTCCTTCTTGCCCTTTCATTTTAGGGCGGGCTTCCATTTGCACCCAATTTTGTCTACTTCCAAGATGAAGTTCAAGAGTATCTTCAATTGAAATAACTCTATCAGGAAATCGTATAAATGAGGACAAAGCATTAAGAGTTGTTGTTTTTCCAGAACCTGAACCGCCAGTAATTATTATATTCATTGGCTCAATATTCATTCCTTCAACCATAGCCCAAAGAAATGCTGCAAGCTCTGCTGAAATCGTATTTTTTGCAATAAGATCAATAATACTCAGCGGACTTTTTGAAAACTTTCTTATTGTAAGACTTGGGCCAAAAGGAGTTACAAATGAAAAAGTAGCATTTGACCTATTACCATCAGGAAGTCTAGCATCTAAAAGCGGATGGTCAGCATCAAAAGTTCTTCCGACTGTTTTTGCAACTTTACTTAAAAGCAAATCAAGGCTTTTTTTATCAGAGTAATAAACATTTGATTTACAAGTCCCGTATCTTTTATGGAAAACAAAAATCGGCTTTTCATAACCATTAACCATTACTTCTTCCAAATTTTCATCGGAAAGAAAAACTTGCAATCGCCCATAACCAATCGAATCAGAAAGAATTTGATTTGCAAGAAGATTGTAATTACTTACTGAAGGAAAAAATTCCTTCAATATTGAAATGAAAACAAATTTCAATGCATTCAAATCATCAGTTGAAAGAAGAACTTCCATTGCATCATTATAAGTAAGATTGTTTATTATTTTTTCACGAAATTGAACCATAAAATCTTTTGAAAAAAAATCCTTTAGCTGAGATTGAACTTCATCAAAACTCCATTTGCCTTTAATCAAATTTGTAAGAGATTCTGAAATAATTTTTTCAGATTCGGTGAATGGCGGTTCATTAACATCATAGAAAAAAAACGGAAAGCCTTCGTAAATCGAAACCTGACCGTAACTGTCTATTTTTTCTCCTTTCATTTCCTTGAGGGGCTGCATGCTAACCACTAAACCTAATGTATTTATTAGTAAAAGATTGTACTATATAAAGCTGGTGATTAATTGAAAAAACTTCTTGAAACCACAATAAAAAAAATTACACCTTCTTTAAATGAATTAAAAAAAGAATCTGAATTCGCTGAAAAAATAAAAGAAAAAATAAATTTAATAGGCGGAAATTTTGAATCTATTGAGCTTGTCGGGAGCATAGCAAGGAATACGCATTTAAGAGGAGACAGAGATTTGGATATTTTTATTTTATTTCCTAAGAATACTCCAAGAGAAGAATTTGAAAAAGAAGGACTCAGAATAGGCAAAGAAGTCTTTAAAGGTCATAAATGGGAAAAAGCATATTCAGAACACCCCTACATTCGCGGTGAAATTGAAGGATATAAAGTTGAAATTGTTCCCGCATATAAAATATTAGACGCAGGGCTTCTTCAAAGTGCAGTGGATAGGAGTGTTTTTCACGCAGAACATATAATTCAAAATCTTAAACCCGGGCAAGAAAAAGAAGTAAGATTAATGAAACAATTTATGAAGGGAACAAAGTGTTATGGTGCTGATTTGAGTTCTAATGGTTTTCCAGGATATGTAGCTGAACTTTTGATTCTTAAATATGGCGATTTTAAAAATGCACTTAAAGAAATTTCACAATGGAAAAATGGAGAGGTAATTGATACTGAAATACAATATACTCCTGACGAAGCAACAAAAAAATTTAATACACACCTAATTGTTATTGACCCTGTTGATAAAAACAGAAATGTTGCCGCTGCACTTTCATTAAATCAATTTGCTAGGTTTATTGGAGCTTCAAGAGCATTTCTAAAAAAACCTTCTCCAAATTTCTTTTTTCCGAAAAACCACAAACCATGGCCCGCTAAAAAACTTAGAGCTTTTTTGAAAAAAACAGAACTTGTTGCAATTGAAATGGGCTATCCAAATGATGTTGTAGAAGATGTGATGTGGGGCCAGTTAAGAAGGTTTTCCAAAAAAATTGCAAACCTTTGCGAAGAAAAAGACTTTAGCGTAAAAAGAAGCGAAGAATGGTTAGAACATCAGAAAAGATGCATAATAATGATTGAATTGGAATCAACTATTTTACAAAAAGTAAAAGTTGAAGAAGGGCCAGAAGTAATAGACGAAAAAAACTCAGAGGCATTTCTAAAAGCACACCCAAAAATTATCTCTGGACCACGCATAGAAAATGCACGATGGATAGTGGAAGTTGAAAGAAATTATTCAGACATTAAAATTCTGCTCAAGGATTTGCTAAAAAAAATGAAAAAACAAGAAAGAGAAGGAATACGAAAAGGCATATCAAAAAAATGCACAATTCTAAATGAAAAAGAAATTGTAGAATTATACTCAAAAAACAAAGAATTCCAACAATTTTTAACT
>CAYMWD010000031.1:0-8676 GCA_964394025.1 uncultured archaeon
TTCTGGTGTTTTTTCAGGTTCTTTAATTTTAGGAACATCTTCAGCTTTTTTATTTTCTGTTTCTTCTGCTTTAGTTTCAACACTTTTAGGAGTGCTTTCAACTATTTCTTCAGCAGGAGCTGGTGTTTCTTCTTTTACTTCTTTTGTAATTTCGGCTTCTTGTTTAGTTTCTTCTTTTTTTTCTGTCATTTTATTCACGCCTTGTATTTCATTAGTTCTTCTATAAAGTCTACGTGTGAAAAGATCATTCTTCTGCAACAGTATTTTTTGATGCCGAGATCGTCCATTACTTTTCCTGGCTCTTCTCCTTTTTTGACTCTTTCTGCGAACTGTTCATATTTTTCGCCTACTATTGCTCCGCAACTAAAACATCTTACTGGTACTATCATCTTCATTCACCTCTTGCTTGCTTGTTTCTTTGCTCTTGCTTTTGGCCCGCCTTGTTTTTTAGGCTCTACTTTCCTAATGTCATCAACAACAAGCAATCTGTCGTATGCAAGGAATTTTTTCTTAAGTTTATCGTCATTTTTAAATTCTAGCAATGCTTTTGCAATTGCCGATCTTGCTGAAACGGTTTGACCCATAAAGCCCCCGCCTTTCACATTAACATCAATATCAACACCGTGTGAAATTTCACCAGCCATTTCAAGTGGTTCTCTAATCAGGTCTTGCAAATATTCAGGCTGTACTGTTGAAAGGTTTTTATGGTTAATTCTAACTGTACCGGTTCCTTTCTTTATTATTGCTCTTGCAGCAGCTCTTTTTTTCTTTGCTTTGGAGATTATTCCTTTTACTTTCTTTTTTTTCTTTTCAACCATATTTACCACTTAGCTCCAAGACTTTTACTAATTTCTCCTACTGTAATATATTTTTTATCAACTCTGTTTTTTGCACTTTCAACAGTTGTTGCTTTTATTTCAGCAAATTGTTCTGGTGTGCCAATATGAACTTTAAGATTTTTGTAAACTTCTTTGCCTGTTGGTTTTTTCCAAGGGAGCATTCCTCTTACTGCTCTTTTAACAATTTTATCAGGCATTCTTGAGTACTTAGGTCCGTTATGTGGATTACCTTTAGGGGTAATACTTGTCCTTTGGCGTAGCTTTTCAACAATTTCAATTTTGTTTCCTGTAAAAATTGCATTTTCAGCATTAATTATGTCAATTCTTTCTTTTTTAAGAAGTCTTTTTGCAACATCAGAAGCAAGTCTTCCAACAACCATGTTTGTAGCATCAATAACTGTCATTTTACAATCACCATTTTTGAAACATCAATTTTTGATTCAACAAGTTCTTTGAAATCCATTACTTTTCCTTTTTGTGCTTCTACTCTTTCTTTTGCTTTTTCAGAATAATCAAAACATGCGATTTCTACTTTGCTTGTAAGAACTCCTGTTGCAAGAAGTTTTCCAGGAACAACAAAAACTTTTCCTGTGTTTTTCTTTACCATTTCTTCAATTTTGTAAAGATTAATTTTTGCTCTGATTCTTGTTGGTTTTCTAAGTCTCGTTGCAAGATTTTTCCAAATTGCTTTGCCTGTTTTTTTACCTTTTTTTTCAAGGTCGACTATGATTTCTCGTGTTAATTCTTTTGTAGGTCCTGTTCTCATCATTTTAAATCACTCAATATAACATTCAATTGTATGCAGGAGAAGGGATTTGAACCCTCGAAGGCACTAAGCCACAGGATCTTAAGTCCTGCCCCTTTGACCGCTCGGGCACCCCTGCGCTTAATTCCTTCTGCTACAATCAACTTAAATTCTTTAACTCGCCAATAAACTCTTTGGCTTTGTTAGTCAATTCCCCCGTAGCTGCATTGAAAAGTTCTTTAGGGGTTAAATTCCCATGACTTTCAATAACAAATATAAATGAATTAGGGTCATACTCAAGTTTCTGGTCAGAATCAAGAGGTATGTCTCTTTGTTTTTCATCTAAAATCATTTCTATAATATCTGCTTTGTATGATTTTCCTTTTCCTCCAACTATTTTTGGTACTTCAATATATGAAGCAATAGCTGGTTGCCATTTTGCATGTTCTTTTCCTGAACCTACAACAGCGTCCATTTCAAGTTTAATTTTTTGACCTTCCCCGAGTTTAGTTATAGGTATGTTCATTTTTGCAACCTCAATTTTTGGGTCTGTGCTTTTAATGTCTTTACTATAAACTGTGCAAGGGCCTTCTTTTTCAAGAATAAGTTTAACCTTGTCTCCGGATTTGTATGTTTTAAGATCCATTTTTAGAGGTATAAGTCCGATTCTGCTTGCAAGCATTTCATCAAACATTACTCCATTGTTTTCGTAAATATGAATATCTTCCACAGCAAGAACAGGCACTCCGTTCATTATCTGTCTTCTCAAAGCATTTACAAAAGCAATATTAGTGTCTTTGATAAGTACTTTAATTGAATCTTCTTTTTCTTCAAGCAGCTTTACATCCATTTAGTTCCCCTCAGTCTCTTTTACTCCTGTGTTTCTTTTTTCTTCTGCAACCGTCATGCGGTGTTGGTGTAACATTTTCAATTGTTTTAATTCTAATGTTATTTCTGGTTAATGATAGTATTGCTGCTTCTGCACCTTGTCCTGGTGATTTTGGCAATATTCCGCCTTGTCCACGAACTTTTACTATTACTTCTTCAATGCCCTTGTCTTTTGCTTTTTCAGCAACTATTTCTGCAACTTTCATTGCAGCATAAGGCGAACCTTCTTTGTGCTGTGCTTTTACAACCATTCCGCCACTGCACTTTGCAATAGTTTCAGCGCCAGTTATGTCTGTCAGAAGTATAATTGTATTATTGTGTGACGCATATATGTTCATAATTCCAAGTTTTGACATTAAGCATCAACCTCCGCTTTATCTTCTTTGGTTACTTTTTCCTTTTCTTCAGTTTGAGCTTCGGCATTATCTGTAGATTCTTCTACTTTAAACTCATCATCTTTTTCTGCTTTTGCTGAATCTTCAAATTCTTTTTTCAAATCTCTTTTAGGTGTTTCAGTTTCAATTTTTATTGGTTCTTTATACCATGCAATGTTAGAAACCTCATCAGCTTTAACAATATATCCGGGAACATCAATTTTATTTCCGTTAATTGCAATGTGCCCGTGTGTAATGAACTGTCTTGCTTGTTTCATTGTATTAGCTAATCCTTTTCTAAGTACAATACTTTGAAGTCTTTTTTCAAGAAGTGCTTCAACCTGTAAACTAAGAATATCATCAAGTGTTCCGTTTGCACCAACAAGACCTATTTTTCTTAGTCCGCCTACAAGTTCTTGTTCACGAATAATTCTTTCTTCAAGAGGCAATGCAAGAAGATCTCTAGAAATTTTTCTTTTATTTCTAAGCCAAGTTTCTGCTCTTCTAAGTTCTTTTTTATTTTTCAACCCATAAGTATCTATATTTTTTCTTTCTTTCTGAAGCAGAGCTTTATCCCATTTTTTTCTTGGGGTTTCATATAACTTTCTTTTTTTTGCCGGATCTCCCATAATCAACACCTTTACTTCTTTTTATCTTTCTTAACTACTCCTACTACTGCGTTTCCCCTTCCCCTGTGAGTGGATTTTGTTTTCTGTCCTCTTACTGGCTGTCCCCACACGTGTCTTAGTCCGCGGTACGACTTAATTTCATTAAGTCTTTGGAAATCATTTCTAAGTGCAAAATCAAGATCAGACATTACAAGATGTTTATTTTCTCCTGTAGTGAAATCTTTTTGTCTATTAAGACTCCATTCAGGAATCCCGTTTTTAACTGGGTTAAGCATTATTTCTTCAAGTTGTTTAATTTGTTCTTCAGTAAGTTTCCCAAGTTTTTCATCAGAGCTTATTCCTGCTTCTTTTTCAAAAGTAATTGCAAGATTTCTTGCACTTCTTATTCCAAGTCCTTTAATTTTAAGTAATGCTCGTGGAATACTTTTCTTTCCGTCAAGGTCGTTATTTCCAACTCTGACAATAAGTTTAACGTCTTCTTTAGGCTGTTTTTCTGTTCTTTCTTCACTTTTATTAGTAGCATTATTTTCTGCTTTCTCAGTCATTTCTTTTTTATGCTTTTTTTCATCTGCCATATTATCACATCAGTTTGGAAATTTCCTCTTTTGTTGTTCCGCTTTTCTGGCCAGTAGGAAAAAGATGTGCTTTATTGCATTTTCTTTTTTTTACTTTAGGGCCTTCAATAGTAACAAAATTATCATCAATAATTTCAAGCACAACTGCTTTTTCGCCTGCTTCTCTGCCTGCAGTTTTTACACAAACACTTCCTTTATCTATTGCTTTCATTTACTCACCTTTTTTGTTTGTGATTCAACGTACTGTTTTATTTTTGAAGGAACATCGTTGATTTCTTTTTTGTTTTCTTTTACAAGTACATAATTATCCCAGACTTCTCTTCTTACTTTTGAAGAAAGAACTCCGCCAAATTTAACACTAGGTCTTCTTTTTGACTTAGCGTCTTTTCTTGAATCGCTTTTAGTTTGATTTCCGGTTCCTTGAAGTATTACTCCTGTTACAGCACATTTTGCAGTTGATTTTTTATCTCTGCTATAATGAATTACTGTTTTTGAACCAGGGGTTCTTCTGAACTTTTTATTTTTAACTCTTGTTCCTGTATCAACCATTAATAACACCATTTTCTTTAACTTTTTTGTAAATCTTAGTTCCGATTCCCAACAAAATTGTTATTGTAAGATAAGACACAAAATACCATCCAAACCAATTTGTTTCAGAATAAATCTGAAAGCCCCATGTTCCTAAATTGAACAAATCAAACCCATTTACAAACCAAGGAAGTGGTACAGGCAGATTAATTAAAGCCTCACCATAAAACATTCCTAAAAGCGCAAAAGCAGGAATGAAAACAACCATTGAAGCCATCATGACTTTTGTGGTTCCTGAAAGCATTTTATTCATTGCTTCCATCATTTCCTTTTCTAAAGCTTCAAGCTCGTTTTTGGATTTCTGGTCAGATTTTTGCATTAATTCTTGCATTTTTTTCTGTCTTTCTTTCATTTCCTCCTGTTGTTTTTTCATCACTTCACGATCGATAAATTTTGCCTGTATTACTTTCGAAATGGCCGCAAGACCAAATGAAATAATTGCGATATCGACCATAGGATTAACAATCATAATAAAACCTCAAAATGGCTTTTTTCAATAATGAGAGAGAATATAATTCTCCACCGATTACTTTATAAAGCCTCAATCCTCTATCCGAAGATCCTCCCAAGCATAGGGTGCATTTCCATGAGCTGTTGTTTAGCAAGCTCCTCATAAAGTCTGTATACTATGCCGACTGTAAGTAAAATTCCTGTTCCTGAACCTATTGCACCAGTAAGGTCCGCAAATCCAGCCAATATTCCTACAAATGCTGAACCAAGAATAGTAACTGTTGGAATATATCTATCAAGCACTTGTTTTATTACTCTAGGGTCTCTTCTAAAACCAGGGATATACATTCCTGCGCTTTGTAATTGTGCAGCAACTTTATCTGGTCCTTGTCCGCCTAGTTCTATCCAAAATCTACCAAAAATAACGCATGAAACTGTAAGAATAATCAAATAAATAAATGCATGAATCAAATCTCCACCCAAACCAACAAAACTTAATGTTGTAAAACTATCGACTATTTGTGAAAAAACTTCTGCACTAAATCCCTCTAAAAGAAGTCTTTGTAGAAGCCCGTAAGGAGGAATAACTACTGCTGAAATTGCACCCATAAATCCGCCTAAAATCGGAATATTTTTTGTAAGGCTTGCCCATATGCTCATGTTTGCAAATAATGCTGCTGCAAGAATAACCGGCATGTTTGAAACATAAAGGAATTTTATTGGGTATCTTCCACCTGTTCCTCTTCTGCCCATAGTAATAGGAATATTCACATGAATTCCTTCGGCATAAACAACCCCGAAGAAAATTATTAATGTAAAAATCAACGGCAGTAAAGCAACAATAAATGCATTTGCAAGGTTAACTCCTATTTCTCTTATGAACAAAAACAATAAACCCTGTGCTTCGCCAAGTGCAATATTACCTGTTATATCAAGAGGATTAAGTGCAGTCCATACAACCTGCATTGCAACTCCACCTGCAATAAACAATCCTATTCCTGACCCAACACCGTATTTTGAAACAACTTCATCTAAATAAAGCAATAATATTGAACCTATTGCTACCTGCAATACAACTAATGGTAACATCCCTGTTTCAGGGGTAAGAAAACCAGTTAGAGTGTAAACAAAAGCTTCGAAAAAACTCAGAATTATTGCAAGAAGTTTTTGCATTCCTGAAAACTGTGCTTTTTCGGCAGGGTCTGAAAGATTAAGATTAATTAATCCACTTCCAATAAGAAGTTGTAGAATAATTGAAGCCAATACAATTGGTCCAATTCCAACAGTAATAAGAGTACCTATCTGCGATGCAAGAATAACCTGAAGCTGTTCAAGTTGTCCAAGGCTTTGAGCATTTATTCCAATAACTCTTATGTTCCCCATTAGGAAAAATAAAAGCAAAACAATAGCTGTCCAAATAAGCTTCTTTTTAAGCGGAAGTTTTTCTTCAGGTGCCTTGATTTCAGGCAACATCCCGTAAATAGGCTTGAAGGTTTCTAGAATACTCATTCAGAGTCTTCCTCCTCTTCAACTTCTTCTGCTTCAAATTCTTCTTCTAATTCTAAACCTTCGCCGGGGTTTCCGCCTGCGTTAGTAATTTTTTCAGCTGCTTTTTTTGAAACATTTGCATTTTCAACTTTGATTTTTTCAATTATTTTTCCTCTTCCAAGGATTTTTCCAAAACCAAGTAATTTACCATTAATAACAAAGAGTTCTCCATCTTTCTTTGCTTTTCCGTCTTTAACCCAATCAGCAAGATTCATAGAAATAACTGCAAGATCTATTGCTTCTATTTTATCTTTTGCTTTTAGTGTTCTTTTAGTTCCGAAATCAACATAGTATTTTGAAAACTTGTGTTTGTGACTTCCTGCACGGCCAACTCCACCTCTATTTCCAGCACCTCTTCTATTTTTAGTGCCTCCGCCGCCGTGAGTTCTCTGGCCTCTTAATTTGTTCTTTTTTCTTCTTGTTCTTACAACCATGTTTTCACCTAAATCATACTCTTAATGAGTGTGTTAATTTCAGAAGCTCTATTTCCTAAAGCGCCACCATTAGTAAAAGGTTTTTTGATTCCTTGTCTTGCATGTCCTTTTCTTGGAGGATGCAATCTAAAAACAGGAACAATTCCAAGTCCTTTCAAAGTTTTCTTTCCTTCTAAAATATTTTTTGCAAGTTCGTTAAAATCTTTTATTTTCTTTTCTTTAAGGAACTCTTCAGTTAATCTTTTCTTTCCTTCAAGGCGTCCTCTTTTTTGTAATACTGCAGCAAAAGTTTCTGCATCAATTTCGCCAAAAGTAACATAATCTTTTACTTTTTCAACCATTTTTTTTGCAGGTTTATCGTCTCTAACAATAACCATATGGTTAACTCTGAATAATCTCATCATTTCCATAGTATCTGAAATACCACTTGTGACATTAATTCTTCCCCTGATTCTTATAACTGAAATCATTTTTTGACCTCCAGTTTTTTTGAAATATCATTCGAAAGTTTAACATTATTAGTTGCTCCAAGTGCATCTACTGCTGCAGTAACAAACTCAAGAGTTGAAGATGTTCTCCCTGAACTTTTACTCCAAGCATCTTTTATTCCTGCAAATTTGAAAACATCTTTAATTTTATCTCCTACTACAAGTCCTGTTCCTTTAGGTGCTGGTAAGAAATTTAATTTAACTGAGCCACAATCACCTGTAACCATAAAAGGTACTGAGTGTTTCTCTTTGCATCTGCATTCCCAACTTCCGCATCCTTTCAATATTTTTCTCATTGCAAGTTTTGCGCTTCTAGTAGCTTTGTTAATTGCAGGATATCTTTCTTTATCCTTTGCAGTTCCAAGACCAATGTATGAATTTCCATCTCCAACAAGAACTGTTGCTCTAAATGAAAAATTTCTTCCCTGTCTTGTTACTCTTGTTGTTTTAGCAAAATCAACAAGTTTGTCTTTCAAATCAGGCACAAGAACATCGATAATTTCAGGTTCCATAATTTTAGTGCCCTTAATAAAAAGTTCATCAAGGCTTGAGATTTCACCATTCTTAACTTTTTTTCCAAGTTCTGTTGAAGGTACCCAGTCAACTATTCTTTTTTGCTTTTGTTCTTCTCTAAAAGCATCAGTTTCTTTCTGGCTTCTTTTTCTTCTTGGTTGGTTTCGTCTTTCTTCAGCCATTTTCACTCAAACTCCTTGTCTATTTTCTTTTTAATTTCTTCAAAATTATTATTTGCTTCATCGCTTATGATTTTTGCATTAATTCTTTCTTCTGCAGGGAAAACTTTTTCATCTGCTGGAATTTTTAAACCTGCATCAATTGCACCTTTAAGTGCAGCAAAAATTCTGCTTCCATGTATTGGAGAAATAAGCCCAATATCTAAAACAGCTTCTTTTACCCCTGCTTTGATTGCTTTTTTAGCGCAAGCATATCCAGTAAGATATGATGATGGAGTGTTTCCACAATGGTTTTTCCAACCCATTTTTTTCAATACAGTGCTAGTAAAATATGCATTTGTTTCATCTCCCTTAGGATTGTAAGAAACAACTTCGCATATTGTTGAATTATTTGATTTTCTTACTGTCAATCTTGGTTTTCCTGAT
>CAYMWD010000032.1:0-8422 GCA_964394025.1 uncultured archaeon
GGCGGAGCAGTACTCATAGCTGTAATTATTCTTTCGATGATTCTTGGATTAGGCGCTACCGCCGGTTCAGATGCAAACTCGACAACTAATGCAGGATTTAATCTCACAGACAAAAAAAGGTGCGAAGTGTTCGGCGGAACTAACTGTGGACCTGAACCGCCTGCAACGTGCATTGCCCCAAGCGACTGTGACCCAGCACCTGAATGCAAGAAAGCAACATGTGATGCAGGAACATGCGGAACAGAAGATATGGCTGACGGAACATCATGTGACGGAGGAGCAGGAGTTTGCAACACAGGAATCTGTAGTTCGTGCAGTACTTGTGCTGATTATCTCGGTCAGTGCGGGCTAATAAGCGACGGATGCGGAGGAACACTGAACTGCGGGTGCACTGATCCTGGAATTGAATGCCAGAGTCCAGTCTGTAGTGCGGGAGCATGCGGAAGTGAATTTGACACTTACGGCACTTCATGCAATGGAGGCAGCGGGATATGCGACGGAGCAGGAAACTGCACCAATGACTTTTATGATGATTTTGAGGACGGCGACAGCGCGGGCTGGATTGCGGACGGACTTTCAATATCAGTTGCTTCAGGACAGATGACTTATGATGCAGGCTTTGATGGAATCGCATACACTTCAAGAAGTTTTACTCCGCCTTACACTTTTTCATGGACTGCGAAATCAATGCCTGAAGCATACCATAGTTTTGTAGTAGGCGCTAACGGGCTTAACACTTCAACCAACATGGTGCTGATAGTAATGGTAAAATCGAACGGAATAGTTTACTGGTACCGCAAAACAGGAGGATCATACTGGTCGTCTGTCGGAAGCAGTGTTACAGGACAGCCACTCTCAAGCAATGATAATTTCAGCATTAGCGTTTCAGGAAGTCTTATAACCATCCAGCGAAATGGTACTCCTTTTACATCAAGAACAATGAGTTTTGCAATACCTGTTGGCGGAGTAGGGTTCAGGGATTACACTATAAACGAAAAAGGAACAGTTGACAATGTCAGAGTTGCTTTGAGCTAAAAACAGCAAAAACCAAGCTTTTTAAAGCTTTCCAGAGGGGAATAATTATACTTCTAATTTTAGAAGTTCCCTCGCGAAGCGTGGGTTGAACAAATGAACTCCGAGAGGAGAAAGGTGAATTAAAATGGGTATATATGATGTTCCGGCAGGAATGCTAATAGATGAAGTTGCAGTAGAACTTAAAGGCAAACTTAAACAGCCTGAGTTTATAATATATGTAAAAAGCGGAGCACACAGAGAAAGAGTGCCTCAAAACCCTGATTGGTTTTATGTAAGAGCTGCAAGCATACTTTACAGAATTTACAAAAATGGAAACCTAGGTACAGGAGCACTAAGAAATTACTACGGTGGAAGAAAAAACCGTGGAGTAAAACCTGAAGCAAAAAGAAAAGCATCAGGAAAAGTAATCAGAACATGCTTACAAGAACTCGAAAAAAATGGGTTCATTAAAAAAGACAAAAAAGGAAGACTTATCACAGGAAAAGGTGAAAAGTTACTTTACACTAAATCAATAGAAGTAGGAAAAGTTTTCAAAGAAGAAACTGATAAAAAAGAAAACAAAAAAACTGAAATAATTGAAAAAAGCAAACAAAGAATAGAAAAATTTGCTAAAGAACAAAAAGCTAAAAGTGATGCTGCTGAGCCTAAAGGCGAAGTTAAAGAATCAGCAGAAGTAACTCAAAAGAATAATGAAAATTTTAAAAAGAAAGAACATGTAAAAGAAGCTAAAAAAGAGGAAAAACATGGAAAGCAAGGAGAAGCAGGAAAAGCTTGAAGAGCTAAAAAAGCAGTACTTGCAAAAAATGGAGGAAGATAAGAAGCGGGAAGACGTTGAAAGCCAAATGCAAAATCTCTTAACAAAGTTTCTCACCGATGATGCGAAGCAAAGACTAAGCAATGTGAGACTTGTGAACCAAGAGCTTTATATGAAAGCTTTTCAGGCAGTTATGTCTGGAGTTCAAAAAGGGTATGTGAAAGGCAAAATAACCGAAGACCAGCTAAAAGAAATCCTCATGCAATTGAAAAATGATAGGGAGATTAAAATAACAAGAAAGTGATTATATGAGCAAAAATAAAACCGAGGAAAAAAAAGAATTTCTTATTTCTGTAAGAAAGCAGATTGGCCCAGGAGTAACAAATACACCTGTATGGGCAATGCAAAAAGCAGGAAAAAGATTATACAACAGACATGGACACAGACATTGGCGTTCAACAGATCTCGGCACTCTTTTTATTAAAAAACAAACAGAACAGGGAAAAGGAAAAGATACAAAACCTGTTAAAAGCGGTAAAAAAAATAAAAGCAAGGATAGGTTGTGATTGGAATGAAAGGAGAACAAGCAAATTATATAATTCCTTTGGATAGGGCATTTCTTTTTCCCCCTAAAAAGAGAATAAGAAAAGCACTTAATGAAATTAAAAGATTTGTTAAAAAACACACAAGAGCAAAAGAAATTCTTGTATCAACAGAAATAAACGAATTTATTCATAAAAATTCAAAGAATATTCCGAGAAAAATATCTGCAACTCTTTTAAAAGAAAATGAAAAAGTCAGCGTTTATCTTGAAACCGGAAAACAACTAAAAGAATATTTAAGCAAAAAAGACGCTCTTAAAAAACAGAAAGAGAAAAAATCAAAAGAAAAGTCAGACAAGAAAAAAGAAGACCAGCCTACCAAAGGTGCCCCTGAGGGCAAAGCAGAAGAAGATGAGAAAAAACTCGAAGAAAAGAAAGCAAAAGAGGCTGCTATTAAATCTGCTGACATGAAAAGAAAAACAGGCAAGTGATTTGAATGAATTTCGCGAGGGCTACAATTAGGAGTAGCCCATACGTGGCTATTTTTTCCGTTGTTACAGACGAATTTGTACTTGTACCACACTCAATTCTTCCAAAAGAAATCAAAGTTGTTGAAAAAGAACTTGAAGTAAGAGTAATAAAAGCAAACATTGGAAGCACATCTCTTTTAGGCGTACTTGCAAAAGGATTGGGCAACAAAATTATTGTTTCAAACATTATTGAAGATTCAGAAATAAAAGCGCTTGAAAAAGAAGGAATTGAAGTGCTTAAACTTAATGGTTTTTCTTCAACAGGAAACCTGATTGCAATGAACCAGAATGGAGGAATAGCAAGTCCTTTAATTTCAGAAAAAAGCCAGAAGGAAATTGAAAACTTTTTGGGAATTAAATTTAAAAAAATGCTAATCGCAGGAACTGATTTGCCTGGTGCAGCTATAACAGTAACAAATAAAGGGTTTATTGCCCATCCAAATATTACTGAAAAAGACTTTTCCTTGCTAAAGAGCACATTCAAAGTTAATGGCTCTGCTACAACAGCAAATTATGGAGATCTTTTTGTAGGAAACAGCGTTATTGGAAACTCAAAAGGAGTTCTAGCTGGAAATCTTACATCAGGAATTGAGCTTTCGAAAATTGACGAAGGAATGAGAGGTGAGTAAAATGGGAGAAAAGAATTTCACAATAACAGGAACATACAAAGAAAAAGGAAATGAAAAAAAATTTACAAAACAAATGACTGCAGTAAATGAAAATTATGCTACTGAAAAAATAATGTCAGAAATAGGGTCAAAACATAAAATTAAAAGAAATAAAATTCAAATTACAGAAGTAAAAGCAGAATAAAGGTGATTGAATGAGTGAAGAAAAAACATCAACAAGATTAACAGGAGCACAACTTATGCAGTTGGTTGCACAAGAAAAACAAAAAGCAGAAGAGCTCACCCAACGAATAAATTCATTCCAGAGTTTTAAAAGTGAATTAAGAGCTGCAAAAGATGCACTTAGTGAAATAGAAAAAAGCAAAAAAGGCGAAAAAATTCTTGTAAATCTTGGCGCAGGAATCTATGTTGAAGCAAGTATTGAAGAAAATACACAAGCAATCTCTTCATTATCTGGAAAAATTTTTAAAACAAAAAAAATCAAAGACCTTGACAAAACAATTGAAAATAAAATAAAAAATCTTGACAAAACAATAGCTACAGTTGCTGAAGAACAAAGCAAAGCAGTATCAAGACTTAATCAGCTTGAATCAGTAATAGCTGCAGGAAGACAGCACATGGCTGAACAGGCTGCAAAAAAGAACTAAAAGTCCTTACAACAGGTTTAGTTTATGTTTGAATTTCTTAAGAAAAAAATAAGCGGTTTTACAGAAAAAATCAAAGATAGAATTGAAAAAAAACAAGAAGAACCAAAAAAAGAAATTCAAAAACCTATTTCTCAACCTATTCAACCTGAAAAGGAACTAATTATAGAAAAACCAAAACAGGAAAACTTACAAAAAATAAAAGAAACTTCACAAAAACCAAAAGAGATTGCTGAAGAAATAAAAAAATCTAAAATAGAAGAATCTGAAATTGAAACTAAAGAACTTGAAATAAATGAAATAGAAGAACAAGAAACAGAAGAAAATGACATAGAAGAATATGAAGAAGAATCACTTGCAGAAGAAGCACTAAAAGAAATTCAAAGAGAAGCTCTTGCAAAAAAAGAAATTGAACCAACGAATGAAGAAATAGAAATTGAACCTGAAGAACAAGAAGAAACTGAAGAAGAAATTATTTTCGAAAAGAAAATTGAAACCCCAAAAAAAGTTGAAGAAGATAAAAGAGAACTTAAAGCAAAAGTAGGGTTAGGAAAAAGACTTTTTGGTTTTGTAAGCGGAAAAGTAAAAATAACTGAAAAAGATACTGAGGGTTTTTTTGACGAATTTGAATTAAGTTTGCTTGAATCAGACGTGGAACAGGAAACAAGCGAAGCAATAGTAAAACAGCTAAAAGAACAATTAATTGGAAAAGAAATTTCATCAAGAGAAGATGTAACAGAAATTCTGAAAACAGAAATAAAAAAAGCACTTGCAAAAATAATGGAAACAGAACAAATTAATTTACTTTCACAAAAACAAAAGCCATTCAAAATAATGTTCCTTGGCCCAAACGGAGCAGGCAAAACAACAACCATTGCAAAAATTGCAAACTATTTATTAGAAAACAGAAAAAGTGTTGTGCTAGCAGCAGGCGATACATTCAGGGCAGCAGCGATAGACCAAATAGAAATACATGCAAAAAAACTAGGGGTAAAACTGGTAAAACACAATTACGGTTCTGATCCTGCAGCAGTTGCATTTGATGCAATAAAAACAGCAGAAGCAAAATCAATAGATTTTGTGCTAGTTGACACCGCAGGAAGACAAGACACAAACAAAAATCTTCTAGCAGAACTGAAAAAAATTGACAGAGTAATGAAACCAGACTTAAAAATTTATGTTGGCGAAGCATATACAGGGCAAGCACTTTTGCAACAGGCAAAAGAATTCAACGAAGCAATTGGAATAGATGGATTTGTATTAACAAAAATTGACGCTGATGCAAAAGGCGGAACAGCAATTTCACTACTTTACACACTAAAAAAACCAATACTTTTTGTGGGAACTGGACAAGAATACAAAGACATTCTTGAATTCAAGCCAGAATTTATAACAGACCGCATTATATAACAAAAAAAATAAAATCGCAAACATCAGTTTATAAATATTTTTTGAATCGATGTTTAAAGTGATATATGATGAAAGTTAATGAAGTAAAAGCAAGGCAAGCAGTGCCAGAAATAGAACTTGAAATTGTCTCCATGGGAGAACCTAGAAGCTGGGCTAATGAAAATGGATCAGGCAAAGTATGCAGTTGTGCTGGAAAAGATAGTACAGGTGAAATACAAGTAAGCCTTTGGAATGAACAAATAGACCAGATAAAAGAAGGAAGCAAAATCAAGATTACTGGCGGTTGGTGCTCAGAATTTAGAGGACAACTGCAAGTTTCTACTGGAAAAATGGGCACTTTAGAAGTACTAGAGTAAGTTATATACATAACAGTTTTTGTCTCGTTTCGAGACAAAATACTTAAACCCATTTAAAACGGGAAATATAAACACTTAAGGCTACTTCGAGTTAGATTTAAATACTCTGGAAGCAGAAGTATATACGGATTGGATTAGCCACCTATTTTTAAATCGTCAAATTGACTTGCAACGTACGTTTCCGCGTGCCCGCTTGTTTGATTGGAAATAGGGGTAAATTAACAACTTAAAAAATTAGGAGGAATAAATAATGGCAACACTTTTTGAGGAACTTGGAATCGAAGCATCAGAAGAACTTAGACAAGAACTTCTTAGTCAAGAATTCAAGATGAGAAAAAAACAACCAGAAGCATGGACAAAAACAAAGTATAGACCATATGCTAATTTTAGAGCTAAAAAGAAAGATGAAGCAGTAGCTGAACCTGCAGTAGCAGTTGTAAAAGCTTAAATTAAATGATTACGAGTACCCCTCTTAAGGGGTTACTCAGCCTACTTCTTATTTTAATGTTTTTTTACATTAATCTAATACTTTAAAGTGAAATTTATGGCATTTGGAGATAATTTAAGAAAAGCAATTGAAAGACTCAAAAACAGTACAGGGGTCGATAAAGCAACTGTTAAGGAAGCTATAAAGGATTTACAGCGTGCATTAATAGCATCAGACGTCGAAATTTCGCTTGTTTTAGACATTAGTAAGCAAATTGAAGCTGCTGCTTTCACTGATTTAGATGCTGGAATAAATCGTAAAGAGCATGTAATTAAAGTTACTCATGATGCATTGGCTGAAATTTTAGGCGGAAAAACTAAAGTTCCTGAAAAACCTAAAAAAATACTTCTTTGCGGATTATTCGGAGCAGGAAAAACAACTACTACTGCAAAACTTGCTAAATGGTATCAAAAACGCGGATTAAAAGTAGGCGTGATTGGAGCTGACACTTATAGACCTGCGGCTGTACAGCAACTTAGAACTGTTGCTGAAAAAGTAAAAGCAGGATTTTATGGCGATGAAAATGAAAAAGATGCTTCAAAAGTTGTGAAAAAAGGATTAGAGATACTTAAAAATTATGATTTAATAATCTGCGATTCTGCAGGACGTTCAGGATTAGATGATGAACTAACAAAAGAAATCAAAAAAATTGATGATGCTTTTGGAGCAGAAGAAAAATGGCTTGTGATTGGAGCCGATGTTGGGCAAATTGCAAAAAAACAGGCACAAGCATTTCATGATTCTGTGGGAGTTAACGGAGTTATAATTACAAGAATGGATGGTTCTGCAAAAGGCGGAGGCGCACTTGCAGCCTGCAACACTACAGGCGCAAAAGTTTACTTCATCGGAATCGGAGAAAAAATGGAAGACCTCCAAGAATTTGATGCAACAAGATACTTAAGCAGAATAATGGGTTATGGTGATTTAGAAGCACTTCTTGAAAAAGTAAAAGAAATACAGGAAGAAGATGGAGAAATAGATGCAGAAGCCGTGCTTAGCGGAGACTTTACACTTGAAACATTTTACCAGCAGTTAAATGCAACAAGAAAAATGGGACCGCTTAACAAAGTCATGGATATGATGGGCATGGGCAAACAAATGCCGAAAGAAATGGCAGAAATGGGCGAAGAAAAACTCAACAAATTTAGATATGTTATTGATTCAATGACAAAAAAAGAAAAACAAGAACCTGAATCATTGAACAAAAGCAGAATTGCAAGAATTGCAAAAGGCTCCGGAACAACTCAAGAAGAAGTAAGAGAACTTATAAGAAATTTTAAAAAAATGAAAAAGGTTTTCAAAAAACTTGGTTCGGTTGACACAAAAAAACTTGAATCAGGAAAAGGAATGAACATGGAATCTTTGCAAAAAATGTTCGGTAAGAAAAAGAAATTCAAACTACGATGATAAAAATGATTGAATTATTACTCGCAAGACAAATTACAATTATTTTAGCAGGAGCGCTTAGTGCGTGGACAGATTATAAAACAGGATATATTTATGACAAAATAACTTATCCGCTTATTGCAATAGGAATTTTATTTAATTTAATAGAAGGCGAATTTTTAGGGATTGCTCTTGGAGCAGTTGTTTTTGGAATAGGCTATGTTCTTTATATTGCAGGGAAATTTGGTGGCGGTGATGTAAAACTTTTAGCGGGAATTGCGATGACTTTGCCTTTTTTTGCCGGAAAAATTTTTGTAATATCAGTATTAATTCTTTCTGCAATGAGTGCAATGATTTTTTTTGCAGTATATTATATGCTAAAATACGCAAGAAAAGGAATTGATTTCAAATATAATAAAGAAGGAATAAGAAATTCAGGAATACTTCTTGCAGCAATTATGTTTTACTTTTATATGCTTATAACAAATGAATTTGTCAGTGTTGGAACTGCTTTATTTTTGATTGTGCCTGTTTGTTTTGGAATTGTTTTTGTTGGATTTGAAAAAGGAATCAAAAAAGAATTTTTTCTAAAAAAAATAAAACTCAAAGAAATAAAAATATTTTGGACTTAAATAACAATTCATTAACA
>CAYMWD010000033.1:0-8262 GCA_964394025.1 uncultured archaeon
TTGGAGGGATATTATGGAAAGAAAAATCAATATTTCTAATTTGCCTAAAGTGCATCCGGTAAACAAAGATACAATTCAAAATATGGTTGATAAGACTTATGATAAACTCATTACAAGATTAAATGGAGAAATTACAATGAATGTTCATTTTAAAGAATCTAAAACAGAAGGTTCGCGTGAACAATTCGAAGTAAATGTAAAGGCCTCGATTACGGGAATTAATCTTAATGCAACAGCCAGAGAATGGGGTGCTGAAAAAGCATTGAGTGTTTGTCTTTCAGCAATTGAAAAAGAAGCAGAAAAAGCTAAAACTAGTAACAATAAAAACAGTAAGAAATCTTAAGTCAGACTAACATAGTGGTTTGGATTTCATAATAGTTTAGGGTATTAATCCGAATGTGTTTTTAAATATTGAAACTAAAAAACCATTCGGAGGAGACCCCAATATGAGCCTTATATCACTTACATTCGGAGATAAAAAAAATTCACACAGAGATTATTCTCAGCACAACAGCATTTCAACACCTGGTAGCAGATTAAGTCAGAAAATAGAACAAACTTGTTTTGCGCACGGAGAAGGAATAATAAAAAAAACATGTCAATTTTATGCACAAGACGATGTTTTTGCGCTTATTGAGGTTACAAATGGGTTGGTGGCTGAAAATATGCTTGCTTTTGTAGACAATAAGCCAATTCAAATGGTTGAATTAGAATCTAAATATGGAAATAATGCAAAAAAAGGAATGGTTGTTGGGATAACATTTAAAGGAATAACTGAAAACGAACTTGAAAAAGGAAAAACCATTTCATTCAAATCAGGATAAATAATTAATAGCTAAAGAATTACTAGTTTTTAATTGCTGAGGAAATTAATACAGTTGTTTCTAAGTTCGGCTTCAGTAATTTGCGTACAATAACTTAATTCTTTGGTTTCTTTGGCTGCTCCGTAATAACACAAATTCCTTTCTTCATTGGTTTTCTTTTCACATTGTTCTAGCGGGCCAGAAAATAAAGAACTTACACAGCCAGTTAGAAAAAAAACTAAAAATAAAAAAATAAGAATTCTCAAATTTAAACCTCAATTATTTTTGGTTGTTCGCGTTTGTGTTGTGAACTAGAAATTAGCGTTTTTATTTTTTTGATTTTTTCATTGCTGATAGTCAGGGGGATTTCTTTGTTTTCAAGAATTAAAGGTAAAAGCAAATCAAGCTCAGTATAAGCCATACCAAATTCTTTTTCATCTTCTTGGCCAACCCAAAGTTCAGCAGACGGGTTTTTGTCTAAAAATTCTTGGGGCAAATTTCTATATTTAGCTAATTCTCTTACTTGTGTTTTAAGAAGTGCACCAATTGAAAAAAAATCCGCTGCGGCGTCACCATATTTGGTAAAATAACCCAAATTAATTTCTGTTTTATTACCTGTCCCGGCAACTAAAGAATTAGTTGAATTTGCAAAATTGTAAAGAAGTATTGCACGTATTCGTGCATTAGTGTTTGCTTTCGCAATTTTGTTTTGTTCCCAGGAAAGGTTTTCAAAAAGTTGTATAAAAGAATCAATTTGAATTATGTAGTATTTAATCTTTAATTTTTTTGCTAATCTTTCAGCATCAATAGTATTTGAATTTTTTGTTATTTTTTTGTTTGGCATTAAAAGAGCAGTCACATTTTCGTTTCCTATTGATTCGCATAATAAAGAAAGCACCAATGCAGAATCTATTCCTCCGCTTAATCCAAGCACTGCTTTGTCTTTATTTGTTTCTTTAAAAAATTTTTTTATCCCAAAAATAAGTTTTTCATTTAATTTTTTTATTTCCAAAGCAACACCTATACAATTTTCAAAAGTTCAGAAATGTTTTTTAGTTCAAAATCCGCCTTTATATTTTTATCTGGAAAAAGTTGGCCGTATTTTGCTAATGCGGTTTTTATCCCTAATTTTTGAGCTCCTTTTATGTCTCTTTCAGGATTATCTCCTACAAAAAGAATTTCTTCGGCGGTTAGGTTTAATTGTTTCATTGCCGCTTTAAACGGTAAAACACTTGGTTTTTCGTGGCCTGTATCTTCTAAAGTTACAACAAAATCAAAAAAATCAGTCAGACCCATTTCAGCAAGTCTGAGCCATGCTCTCATTCTTGGTGCATCACTAACTATTCCTAAAGCAAGTCCTTTTTTCTTAAGTTCAATAAGCGTGCTCCTTACTCGCGGATAAGGTTCTAAATAACCCGCTTGCATTCGTCTATAAGCAGTTATTCCTTTTGAAAGAACCCTATAATCAACCTTACCAGTTGCTTTTTCAAGAAATTTTTGGAATATTTGCTGATGTTCAATTCCATGTACTCCGTAAAGATCAAACAATAGTTTATATGCTTCATCTTTATCTAGTTCTAATCCTCCGTCTACCATTGCTGAAATTGCTGCTTCACAGCTAATTTTTTTCATTCGCATGAAATCAATTAAGGTATTATCTAAATCAAAAAGAACAGCCTTCATAAAATAATTCAATTGGAACTTGATAAAAAGCTTATATATTAGTTTGATTAATTTTAATCATGGAATACCAAGTAAAAGAAATGTTTGTAAAATCAGTGTTCTTTTTTGTTACAGGGGTTGTTTTAGCCTCACTTTTTGTGTGGAGCATGATGCAAGGAGTACTATTGCACTTTGATGGACGAGATTCAATTGCATTTTCTTATTATTTTGTAGCATGGATGTCCGGAATTGCTTCAATAAGCCTTTATTGGCAGGCAAAAAAATTGTTCCATTTTGCAAAAATATCTAAATAATTAAATTGATTTTTTTTAGCAGTTAAAAAAACAGCAAGCAGAGGTTAATTATTTTATTTCTTATTTGTTGGTTTTTTTGCAGTTTCTTTTGAATCTTCAGGCCCGCCAAATTCTTCTTCTAGAATTTCAGCCTCAGATTCATCAAATTCTACTAAATCCGTAGCGGTCTTAGGGTCATAATTTTCATTAAATTCCTCGATTTCGTCATCATCAAGACCAAGAGCTTTTAATTTTTCGTCGTGTTGTTCAAGAGTCATTTCTTTAAATTCGTCTCGCCAGATTTCCATGTCTTTAGTATCTGAAAGTTTGTGCCCTTCTTTTTTTCTTCTAACCATACAAAATATAATGCGACACTACTCTTTAAATATTTTCACTAAACACAATCTTTTTTTTAAACCAAGAAGTAAATTAAATATGGAAGAAAAATACGAAAAGTATGTTGCTAATTTCAGCCAAGAACTTATGATTGCTGGATACAGTAAAAGAACAATCAAAATGTATACCATTTATCTTCAAAAAGTCTTAGAACACGCAAAAAAGACACCGGAACAGATAGAAAGAGGGGATATTGTAAGTTTTATGGCTTCAATGAAAGAAAAAAATGCTACTAACACAACATTGGCCTTAGTTCACGCAGCACTTAAATTTTATTTTAAGCAGATCTTGAAAAAAGATGTTATAGATGATATAAAAACACCTAAAAAAGAAAAATATCTTCCTACAGTACTCACAAAAGATGAAATTCGTGCACTTCTTAAAAGCGCAAAAATTGGGAGAAATCGGCTTGTTTTACAGTTTATATATTCAACAGGTGTAAGAGTAAGCGAAGCAACAGAAATGTTGTTAGAAAATATAAATTTTAAAGAAAGAATGGGAAAAGTAAAGGCAGGAAAGGGTAATAAAGACCGAATTATAATATTGTCAAAAATTTGGTGCAAAAACGCAAAAAAATACATTGAAAAAAAGAAAGTTAAGAGTCCTTATTTGTTTTCAAAAAAAAATGGGAAAAGGTTATCCTCAGACACAATACAACGAATAGTTCGAAAAGCAGCAAAAAAAGCAGGAATTCAGAAAACAGTAACCCCCCATTCACTTAGACATTCTTTTGCAACACACCTCCTTGAAGCAGGCGAAAACATCAGAAAAATACAAGAATTGTTAGGCCACGCAAGCCTAAACACAACTCAAATTTATACCCACATTTCAACCGAACAGTTGAAAAAAGTGGAAAGCCCTTTTGATAATCTTTAAGCTTTTAAAATTTTAATATAAAATTCTTTTGAACCTTCAAGGGTAAAAAGAGCAGCGGAAATTTTATGCGCAAAAACAGAGACTTTTTTACCTTTAGCTGTTTTTTCATTGTAATCCCAAAGACAAGCAGAGTCCCCCCAAATTTCAGCACTATACCCCCACCCAAAAATAATTTTTTTATTTCTAATAACAATATAGCAGTATCCGTCAGAAGCACACTCGTAACTAATTTTATCTATTTTTCCGTTGAATTTTTTATTTTTTGATAAAAAAGAAAACATATACGAATATAGTATCTTTAACAAAATTTAAATCTAAACCCGTGCCCCCGCACTTCCATTACTATCCCCTAGCCAAGCACAACAAAGTAAAATTAAATGACAAAACAAAAAGAAAAGCAATAAAACAACAATAAAATAAAAAAAAGAGCAATAAAAATAATAATAATATTATGTATATTAAAAAAATCACAAACTCAAATGAAAAGGACAACTAAGTAATTATGTATACTTCTCTTTTTTTGGGGATTATTGCTGTTTATAGCTAGTTTCTAGCAAATACTCAACAGAAGGTTTAAATATGTGGAGTTATTTATTATTTCAATAAACATTATTTTTAGGAGGGAGAAAATGGGACTAAGAATATCAAAACTTTTTGGGATGGATATTTATACTACTGAAGCAGAATACAAAGGAAAAGTATTTGATTTGGTAATAAATCTTGAAAAAGGAAGAGTTGAAACAATAACTACTGAGGCACTTAAAGCAAGAACAAAACAAGAAGCTAAAAAAATCATAACTGAAAAAAGTATTCCTTATAATAAGGTTAGAGCAGCTAAAGACATTGTTTTGGTCGGATCTACGCCTAAAGTAGTGGAAACAGAAGAAAAACCAGTTAAAAGACCAATAAGACGCTATTAAAACACAAATAAAAAATATAGTTACTTATTGGTTTTTACATTATGTTTATAAATTATACATAAGGTTATTTATTTTGTATTAATTATAGTATTAGTGGAAGCATGGGGGGTCAGGTTGTTAAGAGGATATTTTATTCAATATAAGTTCATTGTTCCTGAAAAAACTAAACACTCATCTTATACTTATCAGAAACTTTTTAGAGCTCTTTACGGATACACACAAAATGTAACCAAATCAAACGGTAAAACATACCGTTATTTTAGAAAAGGAATTTTATCTGATATTCCTTATTTAAGGCCAGGGAAAAACTGTGTAATTATCCCCCCAAAATCTTTTGGTGCATTAGATTCTTTTTTTAAAACAGGTAAAAACCCATCTCATTACTGGCGAGTAAAGGGTGATTGGAAAGCTGTTTTTTATATGGATGAAAAAAACCTTGAAGATTCCCAAGTTATTGATGCATTAAAAGAACACATAAAACGGGTTTTTCATGGAGGCTCCGACAACTTACCTGAATTAAGCTTAGATTTAATTTCTAAACGAAAAAGAGAAGGAGAAGTAGTTCCTGAAGAACAAATTGCGATTTCTCTTTCTGAAGCAGAAAAAGTGATTAATTCTCCTTGGTTTAAAGAAATTTATTTTAAAGATTCTGAGCTGAAAAAATTTTATACAACTTATCGTGATTTAAAAGGATAAACAAAATTGTTTTGTTTTTTATTGTTTTTAATTTACTTGTTTTTGTCTTATTTTTTCTCTTTCTCTCTCTTGTTCTTTTTCTTTCTTTTCTTTTTCAATTTTTATTAATATATCCTTCTTTCTCCATTTTTTTTTACCGCCAACATTGCTGGTTTCAACAAAACCACAATCAACAAGTGTTTTAATATAAGGGTATAAACTTCGTTGATTTTTGTAATCCATCCCAAACAATTCTTTTATTCTCCTAAGTATTTCTTCCATTGAAATCCATTCTTCAAAGCCAATAACGCTTGAAATATGAAATGCTTGTGTATTTTCATTCAATTTAATATAATCCCAAATACTATGAATTTCTTCTATTTTTTCTTTTTCTTCATATATAGATTTTTCTTTTTTTTGCTCTTCTTCTCTCTTTTTAAACAAAGTTTTGAAAAAATCTAAAATTGACATAGTAGTAATTACTATGTTTCTCTTTATATAATTACTGTTAGGCTAATAATTACTATTTGTGTTTATTGTAATGTTTAATTCTTATAGTAATTACCACTAATTTATCGACAATTGTCTTATTTTTGTTGGTAATTACTGATTTTAGAGTTATTTTAACCAAAATTTTATTAAAAAGTGAGTCTTTTTATAGTTGTATTTTTACTTGTAATCAGCAGTAATTTATTTTGAGATAAAAAGTAAGTCCATTTTAGCTATTTTTTTGCTTTTATTTGAAAAAGTAAGTTCTTTTTAGTGGAAGTGTGGGGGTATTTTTAGTTTGGATAATTTAGTGAGTTAATTTATTTGGTTTGATTTTCTTACTTACTTATTTGTGAGTGTTTTTTATTTACTTGATTAAAAGTTTAATTTAAAGTGGGTTATTTTAGTTTGCGTATTAGATTAATTAATTAAAAATAAGGTATAGCGGGGAAAGGATTTGAACCTTCGACCTTCGGGTTATGAGCCCGACGGGCACTCCTGACTGCCCTACCCCGCTACAAATTCTAAATAATCATCCAACAAAACCTTTAAATATTTGTTTATTTTTATTTAAATAACCCTAAAAACACTTTTTTTTAAATTTAAACTTTTATTTTAAGTTATTTTTTGTTTTTAAGTGTTTATTGGCTTTTTTTTGTTGTTTAATGGTTTTTTATAATTTTAAGTGTTGTATTGAAATGTGTCCTAAAATTTGTGTTTTATATTAAGTTTTCAAGTCCCGCAATCTCTGATTTTATTGTGTCAATTTTCTTTTTTAACAATTTTATTCTTTTTTTATTATCTACTGCTTCAAGGTTTTTGCCTGTTTCAGGGCACTTAAACCCATATTCTGCTGCAATTTCAAAAGGGTATTCTGGCATATCTTTCCCTGTACTAAAAAAATCATGGCTTCCTTGAAATTCAATTTCTTTTTCAAGTTTTCCTAACTCGTCTGCCTGTTTTTCAAGAATTAATTCTGCAATTCTATTATTTTTAATTTCCCAAGTGTAAGAATACCACCCTGTTTTAGTGTTCTTAGTTTTCTGATAACAAGCAATTCCTCTATAGTGAAGGCGGTTAAGTATTGTTCTTATTTCAGTTATTTTTAATGGGATTTTTTTCCCAATATCTTCGTCTGTTACTGACTTTCGTTTTCTAGAACAAAGATCAACAAGTTCTAACGCATAATCCCCTGCAACAGATTTAAGAAAATCTTGAACAAGGGTATATTCAACTATTTTTTTTCGGGGTTCTTTCACCATAAAATCTCCTCATGTCGATATGTTTTTTAAATAACCCGAGAATTTGAATTATTTTAATACTTTTTTACCTTTTGCTGTGGGAGTAACAGTTATTTTTGCCCCTTCAAATTTTTTGATTAATTCTTTTCCTTCTTGAAATCTATCTAAAAAAACAGCTAATGCTGCTATTTCAGAGTGTGGTTGGAGAGTAACTGAAACATTATAATCTGCAGATTCATATACTCCTTTTTCTACTTTCTGAGATCCTATAACAACAAGTAATTTTTTATTTTTTTTAATTTCTAATTCAACATCTTGAACTTGAATACCATACATTGTAAGATGCGCTATTACAAATCCTTGTTTTTTATAATATGTTATTCGGGGTTTCCAAGAATCAACAAATTCAACTTCGATTCCTTTTCCCCATTGAGTGTTTATTTTTTTTACTGTTTCTTCTATTTTAGGGTCAAGTTCTCCAACAATTTCTATTTTCTTAGCTCCAAAAGCTCTGGCAACAAGGCAACAATGACTTGTAACTCTATAATCTCTTACGTGTCTATGCCCGTAGCGAAGTACAACAATTTCTTTTTTCATATATTTATTCTTTTGAGAGCAGTTTTTATTCTTTGTTTTACTTAATTTAATTGGTTTTTATGCTTGATATTAAATTTATTCGTGAAAACACTGATTTAGTAAGAAATGATTTGAAAAAAAGAAATGATTTTGAAAAAGCTAAATGGCTTGAAGATTTAATTAAAATTGATGAGCAGTATCGTGAACTTTTACAACAATCTGAAGAGTTTAGAAAACAAAGAAATGAAATAACCGCTGAAATAAAAATTTTAATGGCAGAAAAAAAAGATTTTAAAGCTAAAATTATAGAGGCTAAAGAACTTCCTGAAAA
>CAYMWD010000034.1:0-7980 GCA_964394025.1 uncultured archaeon
TGGTTATACGGCCGTTGACGAAGCTGAGTTCAAGAAAAAAGATGCTATGAAATTTCCAAAAAAATCAGCAACAATAAGCAATGCAGTAATTCCAGCAAGCCACATTATTTTAGCTTCTACAAAAAACAGGGTCAGAACTATGAGAATTACTAAAAGGGCAATGTGCACTAATAACCACCGCCCATTCCTCCTCCAAACATATCTCCATAACCCCCAGCACCTTGGTCTTGGGCTGGTTTTGAAGAACCGAGAAGTATAGAAATAATGACTAAACCAAAAATTGCAAGAGGCCATAAGTCATCAACCTGACCTGAACCAACAACAATGTAAAGCACAATAGTCGCAATAATAAATGCAATTGCAGTAGAAAGTTCCTTCGAAGTAAGAACACTGATTATTAGAACTGCAAGAACAATCCATGTTTCGCCCATTTGCAGAGCCATCATCATAATGAGAATAGAAACTAAAAAATTAAATGTATCCAATTAATCACCTGAGTTGGTCTCCGCCAAAAGGATTGACTTGTGAAACAAATTCTTTTCCTAAAGTTTGGAGTAAAAAGAATGCTACAAGCATCCATACCAGGAATGGGTATGAGTAAAATGTAAGATATACTACAATAAGTGCAAATAGGATTGCGAGCTTAGCAGAACCGAGGTTGCTTTTTGCCCAACCGTATATCCATACAAAAAGGAACAGAGTAAGTACTATCCAAATATTATCTGTAAGACTTTGCAGTAAAATTAACCCGCTTAACATGCTTTTTTCCTCTAATTAAATTATGCTCTCTGTGTTATAAATTACTTATCCTTTCTTCATGTTTGTGCCAATACCCCAGATTATTACTGAAAGGAACTGTAATCCGAGTAATAATTGAAGTATATAGAGTGACAAGAAAATTTCAAACCACTTGAAAACCATAAAATAAATCAATATTGCTGAAACAATAAGTGTAATTGTTCCTGAGCCAAGAAAACCTCTTACTGTAGTGTAAAGAGTAAATATTAGTATAATCTGCATTAAAATTCTAGCTGGCCAAAAAACACTTGTAAGAATAACAGGGATAATAGCAAGAATAAGAAAAGCTCCAAAAATCAAAAATAAAATGTTTCCTTTCTCATTCATCATTTTAATTACCTCTTAAGCATTCTCTGTGCTGGATTAGCTTTTTGTGAAGCCATTCTTTTCATTATATCAGCACCGCTACTTACTGGTGATTCAAGTCCTTCTTTTTCAGGGCCACCGCCTCCTCCAACAAAGAAGAAGTCAATAACAACCGAACTTACACCAAACATCAAAAGCATATAAAGGACATAAATTGGTCCAAAAATTTTCCACCCATCAAATAGAATAAAATAACCCATTCCTGCAACAAGAATCCATGAAAGCGGTCCAGTGCCAAGATGATTTTTTACCCAACTAACCAGAGTCATGAGTACAAAAATCTTTAGAATTAGATTAATATCTGAAAAAAGTTCAAAAATAAATAGCGGAAAAAAAAGAAACAATTAATCACCCGTAACCAATACAGGAAACTCCTGCTTGTAATTCATTTGCTATTGTTGAAAGGTTTCTTTCTTTTCCTTCAAGTTCATAAACTGCTTTAGGGTTCCAAAAGAATTCTGCTTTTCTCCCTGAATCAATCACACAAACTCTCTCATCTTTCACAAGTTCAAATACATCTTCTACTGTACCAATAGAACCTGAACTTCCACCTGCGGGATTATTATAAGGTGTTCCGCTAACTCCTGTAAGCTGCACTTTCCCACCTGATTGATCAGGAGTAATGAAAGTAACTTGTCCTTTTGGCTGTTCAACACTTATAGCCATATCTTCTGTAGGTTCGGAGTAGAAAATTGTTCTCAAATAAGTATCTCCAGCATAATAACCTCTACCAAAATCAACACCATAAGTTCTTTGCCAATTAAGCACAGGGTCGCTTGCAATAGCTGCTCTATCTGGTCTTTCATCAAATGAATCAGTTACAAGTACACCTGAAAAATCAAGACAAGCTCCAGCTCCACTCCAGTAAGTAAGTATGCTTCCAACTTCAACAGGAACATCACTATTTGTAATTGTATAAAATGCTGATAAATCATCTTCGTCAATATTAGGTGCATTTACTTTCATCATTACAGGCGTTGCTTTTGAAGGTTGGAATAACATTTCGCCTGAATTTTGGCCTGTTTTTTCAAGAATGAATAAGTTGCCTCTTCCCGAAGGAGAAGTATTTAATTCAAAGAATTGATTTCTAACATCAGAATCAACAAAGTTCATTGGATTGCTCCCTGCATCAGTGTAAGTTTTCATTGCCTGCGAATCATTATTTATTGTAACAAATTCTCTTGCATTTTTATTATCAAATGAAACTCCATAACCTTGTCTATTGAAACCACTATCGCCCTCTAATCCAACAAGACCATCTAATGGCATTGAATAGAAAGCTGAATTAGGATTAGGTTCTTCAAGTAAATAAAATTGAACTTCTATTGCTGCATTAGGTTCACCTTTATCATCAAACAATCTAAATGTTCCATCATCTCCTTCTGAAACACTAAGCAGTATTTCATAAACTCCTGCACTTGAAAGTTTATCCGAATCAAAGAATTTATTCCTGAAATTAATATTATCATTTGCGAACAAAGCTCCAACTCCAAAAGCATCTCCGCCACTATCTAATCCAATGCTATGGAACCAATCAGGAGTATCAAAGAACCTTTCTTCAGAATAGTGTTGTGCAAAGTCTTCTCTGAAATCCTTTGAATAACCATCTTGCATTAATGTTGCTGTAAAATAAACTGTATCCATAAAT
The DNA here is from genome assembly GCA_964394025.1 of uncultured archaeon. GTDB lineage: Archaea > Iainarchaeota > Iainarchaeia > Iainarchaeales > Iainarchaeaceae > PCWY01. Next base: position 2,813 of record CAYMWD010000034.1, read on the forward strand.
GTTTCTTTATCGGGAATTTCAGAAGTCCATCTTACACTATCTGCATTTCCTTCAATTAAATAAAGCATTGCTGGTTTTCCTTCTAAATAGCCTGACCAATCAGTTATGTAGCAACCATCTGTTTCTAGTGAGTCCCAATCTATTTCAAACTCTGAACCCATGTCCAATAATTCTGATTCAAATGGATTTTCTGGGCAATCAAATTGAGGGTTTGCTTCAAAGAATTTTCTCAAATTTTCAAGTCTATGACTTAACATTATTGAGAATTGTGTTGCGTCACAATAAATTCCATTTTCATTTGTTTCATTACATTCATCAACACTTATATTTTGGAAATCCCATGCAAGTTTTACTTTTGGTAATGCACCTACTCCTGTTCTTCCGATTTTGTTTCCTGATGTGCATGAAAGTGTATCAAATGTAAGGTCTGGTATCTCTTCTATTGTTTCTTGTGTTTTAAATTTAAGGTGTATTTTTGCTTCTAAGTTAAGTGTTTGATGATCTGGAATATTGAATGGCCCAAAATCTGTGCAACCTTTGTCAATTTCAGTAGGGTTTGCGTGCAAATGTTGTGTTGTGTTAAAGCTAAACGTGCTATACACTGGTTCTGGTTCTGATACAGAATCATTAGTAAACATCACCCCTACTCTTTGTTCTTCCCATGGTCCAATTACTTGTGCTGATTCAATGTCTAATTCAGCACTTAATCCATCAAGTGATGATTCAATTTCTTGGAAATCTTCTAATAGGTTAATTACATAATCTGGCAAAGCACTTGAATGTCTTTGGTCACAAGGGCTATCCCCAAACAATCCTTGCATTCCTCCAATCAAAAATCCTGCAATAGTGTTAGCAGCAAATATTGCTGCAGGCATTCCCCAAAAACTTCCACTTCCTGCACTTGCACTAAGTGATTTTGTCATTGCTTTTGAACCAGTATCTATAGATTTTTTAGCCCCTTCAAGTGCTGTTTTTATTGCACCTTCCTTTACCATATCTTCTGCGAGATTTTCTTCAGCAAAGGCTTCTACTTCTCCTACTGTTGCTTCAAGTTCTCCTATTGCTGTTGCTATTCCAGGTGCACATCCACAACAAGTTGAACCTACAGTTGCAGCACATTGTGTTCCTGCTGTTGTTGCAGCAGCACTCCATTGCCCAGCTGCAGTTTCTAGTTGAGCGACAATTGCTTGTATTCCTGCTTGCATTTTTGTGACTTCTGCTTGACTAAGTCCCTGTGCTGTTGATCCGTCAGTAGTTGCTGTACATGTTCCACCATCGCCTAATGCAGCTCCTGAAGCGCACCCGGCGTTTGCTGCAGTACCCACATTTCCAAGTTCTTCAGTTCTTGTAGGTGAAGATTCAGCTATAAGTGCTTTACATTTTGTGTGTGCTGTTTGCAATGTTGTTACTCCTGATTGTACTGCTACTTGAGCTGCACAATCAGCACAACTTCCTGCAGCAGTTTCTCCTGCTGCTACTGTTGTTTCAATAGAATCACAAACTTCTTGTAAAGTTGTTTCACTTTTTTCATTAGTTGTTTCAGCAGCTTTTTGTGCTTTTTTAACCCCATCAAGTGCTTTTTGTGCTTGATCTGCAGTATCTTTTGCTTTTGATGCCATTAAAGTAGCTGCCCCAGTTAATCCAGTTACTGCTCCAGCTAATGCTCCGACTCCTGCTTGTGCCCAGTCCCATTTTTTTTCATTTTCATCCCATGAATCTGCCCAATCGCAGATTGATGCGTCAACCATAACTTCTTCGACTAAATATCTGTTTGTTAATTGTGCTGAATCCTGTGTACCCATTCCTTTTAATGCAAATTCGTATTTTGAAAGAGTAAATGCATCAATTGGTTCGGGTTTTACGAGCACATCGATTAATCCAACTTGCCTATAATTTGAACCCGGCGTTCTTACAAATACTTTGATACCATACATTCCAGGTATTTCTTCTCGTGATACTAAAATTGTTTTACTATTTGTGTTTGGATTCATTGTAAATTTGTTAGGTTTTACTTGTATTCCTCCTTCAGCTCCACCTGCACAATCTTGGTCATCTTTACACATCCAGAAATCAATTTCAACACTTCCGCATTCAGTTGTATCAATTGTAATAGTTCCTTCTTCTTCACTTTCTTGTAAAATTAATCCTGCTTCTGCGTCTGGTTCATATTTGATGCATTGTGTTAAATCAATAATATCAATTTCTGCCTCAATATCATTGCTTGAACCAACTAATTGTTCGCCTGAATTTGTTGCTTGACCGGCGTCAATTGTAATATTAAATTCTGCTTTTTCACCAATAGTTCCGCCTTTAGGCGTAAACACTAACAAACCTAAAAATTCTTTTTCAGCAGGAACATAATCAAAGAATGTGCTGTAAAGAGCTTCATTCAAAGCTTCTTTTGCTTCTTGATTTGTTTCAGGGTCAAGAATATGCAATTCAACATTTCCATACTTGTTGCTTTTCCAATCAATCTTTGCCTGTAAATTGCTTAAATCAAGAGGCTGGTTTCTTTTGCTTAAACAATTATTTCTTATTGTAAATTCAACTTCTGCTCTTCCGCCGAGTGTCACGTCTCTCCATTCTTTGAGGCTTATTTCAATACATCCTTTTTCTTTTGGAGGTTGTGCAAGATTAATTTCAGCACTAAATGGAATGCTTTGTGGCCATTTTATTGATTCATCATTATTAGCAACTTCAAAATAAATGTCTCCTGATGTTTCACGAGGTTCGGTCATTAATCTTGCATCATCGCTTATTGCACTAATCATTGTAAATGAAACTGGAAAACCATAGCTAAAATTTGTTCTTCCAATGTACTGTTCAATATAATTATTCATTCTTCCTTCATCTAACAGCCCAAGAAAATTTCCATTGAATCTCATTTTTGTTAAATGCAATCCAACCGGAACAAAACTTGTTGCTTTTAGGTTCATTTGTTCTTCGGTAATATCAGTTAAATCAAGTTCTGTTTTAAGTGATTCAGGGTCAAATTCAAGTATTTTATCGCTTACTTTTAGATTTATTGTTTTTGCAGCGTAACCTTCTTTCTCGACTCTGATTTTTATTCTTGTATCAGGGTCAGATGCGGGTATTACAAGTAGTGCCTGTCCTTTTCCATCAGTTACTGTTGTAAATTCACTTTTTTGCCTATCTGGTGTTGTTCTTGTTACTCTTACAAATGCATCTTTTATCTCTTCAAAATCTTCGTCTGTTTTAAAATATCTGACTTCAACATTCAAATCAAATTCAGTAAAAGCAGGAAGAGTTTTTGGCAAAACAGTAACATTCATATCTTCTTTATTTACTGAATTGAATTTTACAAATTTCTCAAAAACAATTTGTCTATCAGAAACAATCTGCATGTGCAATGCAGTTTCTCCAAGAACTTCAGGCCTTAATTCAAGAATTCCAGTTATTGTTTTATTTTGAGTAAAATCGCCTAACAAAATTGGCTCAATTTCAAATGTATTTTCTGACGAGGAAAACTCTTGCGCATCTGCATTTAAAATTTCATAATCTTGAATTTTAAGTTTTTCTTCAGCAAAAGCACCTATTGAAGAATTTTTTATTCTTATTTCTGCATTGTCATGAACAACTTCTGAATTATTTGTTATAGTAAAATCTATTCCATAATTTCCAAAAATTCTTATATCGTAAGGTTCTGCAAGATAAATGTCTTCTTTTTTGTCAAGTACTCTTTCACTATAGCAAAACATTTCGTCGCACTTTTCAGTTGCACCTTCGTAAAATAATTTTTCGTGTGAATTTGCATACAACTCATGCTTTGAACTTGTTCTTGCAGCATATTGTAATTCTTCATCAAATGGGTCTCTCAAATAATCACTGTCAGGGGTTATTCCATAAGTTCTATAATAAAGCGGAAGAACTTTGCCTGGTGTTGTAGTTTCTTTTACTGCAATTTCTATTTCAATTTCATAAATTCCATGTCGTATTTCTTCGCTTTCCCAAACTGCATTAGCCCATTTTGCTTCTCCGTTTGTAACATTTGCTTCATCTTCGTCTGTTCCTCTTGTAGGGTTATAAGTTGCACCTTTAAGCACTGAAGCTTTAGGTGCGTTTATTTTGTTTATGTAAATAGAATCTTTTTCTGTTTTCTTTTCATCACCAACTGTAAAAAAAGCACCAAATTGTTCAAGTTCAGCTTCAATAGGAACAATAACAGTAAACTTTGCAGTGTACATTTTTCCTGCTGAAAGACTCTTTGTTTCTTTTCCATTTTCAGTAAAGACTCCGTCAAATTCAATAATCGGTGTATCTCCAAGAACTGCTTTTCTAAGTATTGCTTTTACTGCGGTTGTTTCTCCTGGCATAATTTGGAATGCATGTGAAGTATAATTTGCATAACCCTCAGCTTCAATAACAACAAAAACTTTTTTATCTGCTTTAACTGTAAGTTCTCCTTTTCCTTGAGAATCAAGCGGAACTTTTCCAAGTGGTTCGCCTGATTGAGTTCTAAAATCAGCTATTGCAAATGGAATTGCTTTATCATCTGCATCAATAACTTCTACAGTAATAATCCCATTTCCTACAATAAAACCCATTTCAACTTCATTATCTGAACCTTCAATAACTTCAAATTCTTGTGATGTTCCTTCTGATGGAAACTTTTGTGCAACAGCATAATAATTTCCGCTTGCAACATTTTCAAATACTGCTTTTCCTTCAAAATCTGTATACTCTAAACCATATTCTTCGGCATAAAAGTCAGTTTCAGCATTCATTAATGCAATTCTTGCATTAGCAACAGGCAAATCATCCTCGTCCTTTAATATTATTGTAAGCACTCCACAAGTATCAGGAGTACATGGGTCAAGTTTTATTTCAAAACTTTTTTCTTCGCTAATTTCTGTCGAAACAATTTCAATTGGGTCACTTAAAGCATAACCATCCGCAATACCTCTTAGTTGATAAGTACCATGCACTGAAATAGGAAATGCAACTTCATCTTCAACAAATTCTGCTGAAGTTTTTTCACCTTTCGAATTCTCAAGAATAACTGTAGCATTATTTATTTCAGCACCACTATCGCTACTAACAACATTTGCTTTGATTATTGCAATTGGCTTATCTTGTAGAACAACATTTACTTTTGTTTCATCATTTGCTTTAACTTATTCTTCCCTTTTGTGTCTACTAGAAAGCGA
>CAYMWD010000035.1:0-7944 GCA_964394025.1 uncultured archaeon
AGCCATCCTGTAACCCTTTACAATAATGCTTGGGTGAATGTCGTTGTCCAAAAGCGTTTCCGCTTCTTTCAGCAGGCTTCCTGCAAGCACAACTGCCGTGGTAGTTCCGTCTCCTACTTCATCATCCTGTGTTTTTGCAACTTCAACCATCATTTTTCCTGCTGGGTGGTCAATTGAAATTTCGCTAAGAATTGTTGCGCCATCATTGGTGATTATAACGTCTCCAAGGTCGTCAACAATCATTTTGTCCATTCCTTTAGGTCCTAAAGTACTCTTAACTGCATTAGCAACTGCTTTTGCAATAAGAATATTGATTCTTTGTGCATCTCTGCCTCTAGTTCTTTTTGCTCCTTCAGGTAAAAACATTACCTGCTGATTTTGATCCTGTGCCATTTTATATCACTCCTAAAAAGTTGAATATTTAATATATTGGTTAATTATTGATGGATATGCAAGTATTTATAAATATAATTTTTTGATGGATATGAATGTAATAAATGGCTATTTCATTAAATGTTAATTAGATAATTTTTAGCTATTCTTGTAAAACTAGTATATTCCCTCTTCCTTTTTTGAATTTTTTTATTCTACCTGAATCAACTAATTCAGCTACAATTAGTGAGGTTTTTGCTTCACCATAATCAACTTTTTCTCTTAATTCTAATTGAGTCATTCTTCCACCGTATCTGCGAAGAATTCCAATTACCTCTTCAAGTTCTTTTTCACTTTTAGTTTCTTGTTCTTTTTTTGTTCCTGTGATTCTTCCAAGTTTTTCGTCAATTCCTATTCTTTCAGTTTCAAGCCCAGTGGTTTTTGCAATCTTGGATGGAATCCAGAAAAAAAGTATAATTGTAAAAATAATTGCAAATGCAATAATCAATAGTTGAGCAGTAAAGTTATTTTCAGTTTCATCAAGAGTAGTTTCAGGGATTGAAATATTTTCAATTTCTTCGAAGAGAAATTCATTTTCTTCCAATGATGGGAGCATTATAATATCTATTGTAAAATTGCCTTCTTCTTTAATCACTATTTCTTCAATTGCAGAGTATTTCAAATAATTATTTTCATAGTAGTTTGCTGTAAGAATATAATTTCCTTCAGGGACTTCAAAAGAATAAGTTCCATCAACAGCAACTTCAGTTTGGGAAGGGATAGTATTAATTTCAATTATTGCTTCTGAAAGTGGTTCAAGAGTATACCATTCAAAAACAGTTCCTGAAATATTTGCAGAAAAAACCATTGTAGAAATTAAAATTAAAAATAATACCGAAATACTTTTTTTCATTATAGAATTCTTAAAAAACTTTTTTTAAACCCCTTGTTTATTTTAATTGCTCTATAAAGTTTTATTTTAAAATCAAACCTCTTGTAAAGCTTTATTTTTCCAAGCAATGAAAGAATGTATTTAAACTCAAACTGTACTAATTTGTTCAAGTTTTCACTTAATCTTATTGGAGGTGTTAAGAAATGAAATCAAATAAAGATGTGTTTTATACATTGCTCATTGCATTTATGGTTCTTTTATCAGTTTTTGTTCTTGCGGACGATTCTAATAAAGGAAACAGTAATTCTGATTCAGTTGACTCAGATACTAATAGTGTTGATGTTAATGGTAGTAATGCTTATGACTCTGATTTAGATATTCAAGATTCAAGACCTGGAAAAGGCCCTGAAGTAAAACCTGAAAGGGTTTCAAATAATCAAGTAGAAGTAAAAAATAGAATAGAACAACAAAAGAGAATTTATGAAGCTGCAAAGGAAAGATATCAAGAAGCAAAAGATAGATATCAAGAAGCAAAAGATGCAGCAAAAAGAAACATGCAGGATTTTAATGCAGTTAGAGAAAGATTGAGAACAGCAAATGAATCCGATAAAAATGCTTTGCGCGAGCAAGTAAAAGTTCATGCAGCTCAGACTCTAATAAATCAAATTGATGCAATTCTTAATCATCTTGATGCTATAAAAGAGAAACAAGTTGCTCCTGAAAATATCGAAGAGATTATTGCATTTTTTGAAGATGCAAAAACAAAACTTGAATCAGAAACTCTTACTAAAGAAGAGCTTACTGAAATTTCAAAAGAAGTAAGAGATTTTTGGAAAGAGCATAGGCTTGGGCTTAAAAAGAAATTAGGAAATGAGATAAATCAAAGGATTAATGCGATTGTAAATAAAGCAAAAACATTTTCTGAACGATTTTCTGAATTAATAACCAAGCTCCAAGAAGAAGGTAAAGATACTGCTCTTCTTGAAAGAGGAATGAATAAATTGAATGCGGACATTGATAAGTTTGAAGATGCATATGCAAAGGTAAGAGAAATGTATGCAAATGCAGGTTCAGAAAAAGATGTTGATGCGGTTCTAAAAAGAGGAAATCGTCTTTTGAATGTAATGAACAATCAGCTCAAAAAAGATTTTAGGCTAATAAAATTATTGTTCAATGCAACAAGAGAACTTGGGAAAGAGGAAGCAATTTCAACAGAAACAATTTCCGAAATTGAATCTTTGATTGACGAACCAACAACAGAACTTGATGAAGCAATCGAAGAATTAGTTGTTGGTGATGTAAATGAATAAAGCAATACTTGTTTTATTCGTTCTTTCTGTTGCACTTTTTTCAGGTTGTGCACAAGAACCAACAGATAACGGAACTGCAAATTTAGACAATGGTTCAGGAACAATTTCTGATTCAACAAGTGTAGGCCCTTCAGCAGAAGAACTTGACTCTCTTGATGCAGAATTAGAAGAGCTTGAATCACTTCTTGCAGACCCTGCTTTTGATGAAATAGATTTTTTAGAAGTTAATGCTGACACCTTTGAATGAAGGTGTTTTTAACTTCTTTTTTTCTTTTTTTTATATGGATTTAGTAAATAAATTTTGTGAAGAAAATAATCTTTTACTTGGCGAAAAAATAGCTAAAGGTTGGACCTCTTTTATTTATACTGCTGAAAATAAATTTGGTAAAAAATTTATTCTAAAAGTTTTGCGTGAAAAATCAAATCGAAAAGAAATGGTGAAAAAAGAATCAGAATATCTTTTGCTTGCAAATTCGGTTAAAGTAGGTCCAAAATTTGTTAAGGCTGATTTTGAAAAAAATATTGTAATGTATGAATATGTTGATGGGATTTTTATGAGTGATTGGATTTTTGAATGCAATAATAAAAAATTACTCTTAAAATTTTTGAAAGAAATTTTTTCACAAACAAAAAAACTTGATGAATTAGGTCTTGATCATGGGCAACTTGCAGGTGCAGGTAAAAATGTGCTTGTTGAAAAAGGAAAACCAGTTATAATTGATTTTGAAAAAGCATCAACAAAAAGAAAAGTTCATAATTCTTCAATTTTAGAATCTTATTTTTTTAGAAACCCTAATTCAGTGATTGTAAAAAAAATAAAGGAAATTCTTGGAGCTGATTTCTCCAAGAATAAAAAATTTGTCTGATTACTGGTTGTCCTGAACGATATCTTTTGGTTTTTTTGGCTTCTCTTCCTGTTTTTGATTGTAGCCTTCCATAAAGCCTGCTTCTTCAGGTTCAATTTCGTCATTTTCTATTGCATTTTCGACATCTTTATTGTCATAAATGTCTTCTGTTTTTTTTTCCTTTTGTTTTTTTTCAGTGTTCATAAATTCACTTCACAAATTTTCTGTCAACTTCAAGAATAAGAATATCGCATGCAGCTTTTACTACTTCAAGCTGTTTTATGATTCTTTCTTTTTCTTTTTCAATATCTTGGATGTTTTCGTAAGGTTCTATTGCTTCTCTTAGCATTGAACCGTCAACATATGTGTATGGGTAAGAATCCATTTTTTTTGCAATTCTTTCAACCATTTTTCCAAGCCATATATTCATTTCATTTTTTACTTGGCCTTTAATTTGTTTGCCTGAGCTCAGGTTTTTTCTAAGCATATTTACTATTGTAGCTCTAGGAAATGGAAGTTTTGATTCATCAATTTCTTCTTCCTCTTCTTCTTCAGTTTCAACTACTGCTTCTTCTTTAATTTTTTCTTCTTCTACCATATCCTCACCTCAATTTCCTGTACTTGGAGTATAAAATCAGTACTTTTAATTTGAGTACCATATAGATTTTAAATGCTTTTATGCACTTTTTCTTGACCATTCTTTTTATTAATTGGCGGGCTTATTTTTCTTTAATGAATCTAAAAAAGCTTAATTTTGCGACCCCTGGTATACCACTTTCTACTTTACCTAGAGATACTATTAATGGGATTGAGCAAGTGAAGAAATTAGGCCTTGATGCTATGGAGCTTGAATTTGTTCATTCAGTTAATGTTTCTAAAGAAAAAGCCCCTGAAGTGAAGAAAATAGCTGAAAAAAACGAAATTACATTGACTTGTCATGCTTCTTTTTTTGTCAATCTTAATGCAAAAGAGCCTCAAAAGCGAGGTGCTTCAAGAGGTAGAATAATTAGTTCTGCAAAGCGACTTGATGAGTGTGGCGGTTATTCAGTTTGTTTTCATCCTGCTTTTTATCTTGGAATGGAACCAAAAAAAGTTTATGCTACTGTAAAAGAGCAGATGACAAAATTAATGGAACAAGTTAATTCTCTTGGACTTAAAGTTTGGATTAGGCCTGAAACTACAGGTAAGGCAACACAGTTTGGTTCGATTGAAGAGCTTTGTGATTTAAGCGCTGAATTTGATCAGGTGCTCCCTGTTGTGGATTTTTCTCATCTTCATTCGCGAAGTGCAGGAAAATTTAATACCAAAGAAGAGTTTGATTATGTTCTTGGTTTGATTGAAAAAAAGTGCGGTAAAGAGGCAATAAAAAATATGCATATTCATCTTTCAGGAATTAATTATTCTGATAAAGGTGAAAGAAATCATTTAATTTTCAAAGAAGCGGATATGAATTATAAAGGTGTTCTTCAGTCTTTGAAAGATTTTAATGCAAAAGGGGTTCTTGTTTGTGAATCGCCTAATGTTGAAGAAGACACTTTGCTTCTGAAAAAAACGTTTGAGAAACTTTAATTCATTACTTTTTTAGGAACAATAAAAAGGTAAATTGCACTTGTTGCGCAGAGTAGTGACATTAATGTAAACATTGCTCCAAAGCCTGATGTTGTAACTATATACCCTCCTATTACTGCGCCTATTGCTGCAGTAAAATAATTCATTGCTTCCCACATTCCCCATTCAGTTCCTTCTTTTTTCTTGTCAAGATGTTTTGAATATAGCGAGTCAAATGCAGGCGAGTATATTGCTCCGCCAAATCCGTTTATTGCCTGTACTACAAAAAGAAACATTATTGAATCTACAAAATTGTAAAGGTAAAATCCTATTGCCATTATCAAATAGCCTGCAGCAACAAGTTTTTTATCTTCTTTCATTCTATCTGCGTAATTTCCTGCAAATAATGTTGTCAATCCGGCTGCAAGTGAAAATATTGCAAATGTTATACTTGCGTCAAGTAAATCTCCTCCTATGCCTTCAACAAAAAGTGCATAAATTGGTCCAAGCATTGCTGCTGAAAGAAGAATTAATGCATTTGTTCCAAGTAGAACACGTAAAGCAGGATTAAATTTTATTTTCATTTTGTTCATTATTGTAAATAGTATTCAGATGTATATTAATTTATAGAATTATTAGGCTAAATAGTAAATTATAGAAAAATAGAAGTAATGAAGTATTGCTGTGAAGAAGTATACTGCAAAATTGCAGTATATTTATTCTTCAACTTTTTTTATGAATATGCATGGAACTGGGCAAGCATCTGCTGCTTCCTGATTTCCGCCAAGTTCTGATTCTTCGACAATTTTAAATTCTTGTGTTCCGTTTGGGCCTTCTTCTTTTTGTGCTCCTTTAAGGTGTGATTTGTCGCCTTCCATTTCCCAGTTGTCAGGATCGATTGCTGCGCATGCTCCGCATCCTATACAAAGTTCTTTTTGATGTTCAATTTTAATTTTTGTCATTTGATTTGACCTCCAAATTCTGGTAATTAGAAAGAATCACCTCTAAACGGTTATTTAAAGCTTTTGTCGAAGTTGGGTGCTTGAATTTTTGCTGTTTTTTCCTCTTTTGTTGTTTCGCTTATTCAAATCCTTTTAATATTTCAAAAGCATGCTCTGCAACAATTGGTTTTTTTATAATTTTAATAATAATTCCTTTTTCATTAATCAAAAAAGTGGTTCTTTGAATTCCAAGAAATGTTTTTCCAAAAATACTTTTTTGTTTAAATACACCGTACTTTTCAATTACTTCTCCTTTTTCATCTGAAAGAATGTCAAAAGGCAATTCAAATTTACTGCTAAAATTAGTATGGCTCTTCAAAGAATCTTTGCTTATTCCTAAAACAACAATTTCTTTTTCTCTAAGCTCTTTCCAACCATCCCTTATACTACACGCTTGTTTTGTACAACCAGGAGTATTATCTTTTGGGTAAAAATATATTGCAACTTTTTTTCCTGCAAAATCAGTTAGATTTACTGTTTTTCCTTTTTGATTTTTAATAGAAAAATTTGGTGCTTTTTTTCCTTCTTCAATCATAAAATCACATTAAATACTTGTTTTTTATAGAGTTAATTGTTTTGTTTGAACAATAAAAAAATTTCTAAATTAACCGAACCCTAGTTATTTAAAGAGTTTTAAAGTAGATTTTTAGTTAAGAGGTTTTTTTGTTGGGCGAAAAAGTTGAAAAAAAAGAAAAGAAAAATTCAACAATTGATATGGGCTGGGGAAAGCTTATTTTTGCAAACACTTTTTGTAAATCACAAAAAATTGTTGATGCTCTTTTGCAGGAAGAAGAAGGCAAAAGAGATATTGCAATTTACAACAGTAACCCGCATTTAATTCTTTCAAAGGCACCGTATGAAATTTTTTTGAGCCCTTCTCACACTTATAGATTGCAGTTAAAAAATTATAGAAAAGGATATCCAAAACCAGATTGTTTTGAAATTCATGCATTAAAATCCTCTGAAATAAGGGGATTCAATTCAGTTTGTTTTTCGAGAGAAATGGTTATTCCAAGTGAAAAATTTATAAAATCAAAATTAAAATCAAGAACAATTTCTTATTTTGTTGCTGTTGATTCAAAGACAAAAAAAGTAATTGGTTCTGTTACGGGTATTGACCATTCTTTAGCTTTTAATGATTCCAATGAAGGTTCAAGTTTATGGAGTCTTGCAGTTGACCCGCAGGCAAAACATGCGGGAATCGGAGAGGCACTTGTAATGCATGTTGCGTCTTATTATAAAAAAAAGAATAAGAATTATCTTGATCTTTCTGTTTTGCTTGAAAATTCTCAGGCCATTCCGCTTTATGAAAAAATTGGTTTTGAAAAACTTCCTGTTTTTAGTTTAAAGAGAAAAAACAAAATCAATGAATCTTTATATATTGCTCCTGAGCGTCACACAAGACTTAATCATTACTCTGAGTTTATAATAAAAGAGGCCAGAAAACGCGGCATCTCAACAGATGTTATTGATGAATTGGATTCTTATTTTGCTTTAACTTCAGGTGGAAAAACAGTTGTGTGTAGAGAATCTCTTACTGATCACACAAGTGCAATTGCACTTAATCGTTGTAATGATAAAGGTGTTTTGAGACGTTTGTTTAGTAAACACGGTTTTAATGTTCCTGATCAAATTTTTGCAAAAAACAACCCTAAACAAATTGCGGATTTTCTTGAGAAACACAAGCGTGTTGTTGTTAAGGCAGCTGATAGTTTTGGCGGAAAAGGAATTTATGTTGATTTAAATGATATTGCTGAAGTTAAAAAAGCTGTTAAAAATGCAGAAAAAGTTAGCAGTAAAGTTCTTTTGGAAGAGTTTGTTGAAGGAAAAGATTTAAGGGTTCTTGTAATAAATGGCGAAGTTATTGCATGCGGTACTAGAAGTCCTCCTACAATTACCGGCGATGGAAAACATTCTATTAAAGAACTTGTAAAAAAATTTAATCGCCGAAGGATGGCTGCAACAGGCGGAACAGT
>CAYMWD010000036.1:0-7655 GCA_964394025.1 uncultured archaeon
AGACGAAATAAATTTTAATTTTTTACTTAAAACAAAAGATGATAAAGAATACAATAAAGCTAGTACAAAAAAAGTGTCAGACCTTAAGGAATAAGTTAATCATAACTTTTTAATACTCCAATGCACTTTATTTGTGCATGTTTAAGACTTTTATTGAATCAGCCGGAGAGTTGATTAAGAACCCTTTTACTTTGATTCCTGCTGTTTGTGCAATGGTTGTGAATTTGTTTGTGCTTTCGATTGCTTCAGAAGCTTATTTTAATGTTATTTATGAAGTGATTCTTTTTGGAAATGTTGGCGATTCAATTATTGAATTACCGTTATATTTGTTTGCAAGTTATGGAAAAGAAATTTTCATAATTGCTGGCGCAATGTTTTTGACACTTGCAATTGGTTATTATTTGACTTATGTTTATGCAAAAGTACTCGCTGAAAAAGAAGCAGTAATACCTGCAATGATAAAAACACTTGGAAATGCAGGGGAGTTAATTGGAATTACTTTATTTGCTTTTGTCATGTTTTTCATTTACGCTACAATAACTTATTTTCTAATAGTAATTAGTTTTACAGTTGAAATAATTGGCTTGTTCGCATTTATTATTTTATTAACATGGTTTTTTTTCGGAGCATATGCTTATTTCAAATTTATGTTTACACCAATAATAATGGTAGTAAAAAAACAAAAACTAAAAATTGGATTAGCAACTTCGTGGAAATGGAGTGAAAAGAAAATAATTTCAATAATGGTTCTTTTACTGGTAATGGGTTTTATTACAGGAATAGTGGGGGATTTGTTTTTAACATTAGGAAGTGCGTTTGAACAGGATTTTGAAATTATAGCATTAATTATACTTGCACTTGGAATAGGAATAACAAGTACATTTTATCACATTACACTGATCAAATATTTTTTGACATCAGAAAACTAGCCTTTAAAACCATAACTCGCATTCATTGTAACAGTGGTCGGCATTGACAACAATAATTAGCCTTAAATTAAAAAATTTTAAATCTTTCAAAAAAGCAGACGTGCCGTTTGCAAACGGTTTTACAGCAATAGCAGGAGCTAATGCATCAGGAAAATCAAACATACTTGATTCATTGCTTTTTGCGATGGGAATTACTTCACTTAAAATGTTGAGGGCTTCAAGGCTATCAGAATTAGTAAATCACGATTCTAAAGAAGGATATGCAAAAGTAGAACTTTTGCTAAAAACAAAAGAAAACAAAGAACTGCTAATTACAAGAATTATTGACAAACAGGGAAAATCCATTTACAAGATGGATGGAAAAAGAAAAACTTTGAATGAAATACAATCACTTCTTCTTGAGATGGGAATCAACCCACAAGGACACAATATTGTAGTGCAAGGGAATATTACAAAAGTAATAGAAATGAATGCAAAACAAAGAAGACAAATGATAGAAGAAGTAGCTGGATTGCAGGAATTTGAAGAAAAAAAAGACGAAGCAATGAAAAAACTTGAAAAAGTTGAACAAAGAGTAAAAGACACTAACCTTGTGCTTAATGAACGAGAAAAATATCTTGAACAACTTGAAAAAGAAAAAGAGTCAGCACAAAAACACAACGAGCTTCAAAAAGAAATGAAAATGTCAAAAGCGACAATTCTTTCAGAAGAAATTAAAATTATTAAAAAAGAACTTGCAGGCGCACATAAAAAACTTGAATCAATGGATAAAGAAATAAATGCAGGCAGAAGCGAAAGAGACAAACTCCAAGAAGAAGAAAAAGAACTTGAAAGAAAAGTAGAAGAAATAACAAAACAACTTATTGATTCGGGAGAAAAAACCTATTCAACAGTAGGAAAAGAAGTTGAGCAGAAAAAAGGAAAATTAAGCATAATTAACGAAAGACTTAATTCAAAAAAATATGCTAAAGAACAAAGATCAAAAACAGCATATAGATTCGAAGAAGAAAACAAAGAGCTTGAAAAATCAAAAAAAGAAAAAGAAGAACAACTTAAAGAACTTGAAAACGCATTTGAAAAAATAAAAGAAAGTCTTTCAAAAATAAACTCAGCAATAAATGCAAAAAGCCCTAAACTTGCTGAAAAAAAGAAAGGAATTGCGGACGATGAATCAAAACTTCACGAATTAAGAAAAGAACTTGAAGAACTTAGAGAAAAATGGCACGCGGTTGTTTCGGCAAAAAATAATATTGAAAAAGACATTAAAAATGCAAATTCAGCATTAGGCGATTTGGAACATAGAAAAAAAATAATTGAAGAAAAAACTGCTAAACAAAAAGAAATTGAGAAAAAATTCAATGAAATTGAAGCTAAAAATCCTAAAGAAAAAGCACAGCAGAAAGAAAAGGAAATTGAAAAACTTTTGGGGGAAATTCATTCAGCAAGAGGTAAAATTGAAAACCTTAAAGAAGCAAATGAAAAACTCTCAGGAGTAAAGGCATCTTGCCCAACATGTGATAGTAGTATTGATGAAAAGAAAAAGAAAACTATCCTTGAAAGCAGAGAAGCTGAAATAAGAGCATTAGATTCTAAAATTACAAAATTAAAAGGTTCACGTGAAAAACTTGAAACTGAAAGAGCTGAATTCATAAAACTTGAACACGAATTACATGAAACAAAATCTTCGCTCAGAAATTTTCAGGGAATTGGCGAAGAGCTTGAAGAAATAAAAGAAAAAATTGCAGAATACAAAGAAACTGCAGGCTCTAAAGAAGCAATAAAACTTTCAGCAGAGGAAAAAGAGATAGCATCAAAAATTGAAGCAGCAGAAAAAGAAAAATTGAAACTTGAATCTAAATTAAAAGAATTCCGCGAAAGTGAAACGAATGTAGAAATGAATGAACTGCTGGAAAAAATGAACGAGCTTAATGAACATAAAAGTGAAAAAGAAAAATTGATTGCCAGCATTTCGACTGAAATAAAGCAAGCAATCGAAAAGAAAATTAAAAGCAATGCACAAGAAGCGGAAGAAGCACAAAAGGATGCAGAAGAAGCAGAAACAAGAATAAAAGAATTTGAAAAAGAAAAAATAGAAGAAGAAAAGAAACTTGCAGAACTTGAAGCAGAACTTGAAAAAGCAAACAAAGCAAATAAATTGCTCGAAGAAGAAAAAAACAGACTTACTACAAAAATAAAAAATATTTCTGAAAAAAGAGATGAACTTTCCAGAAAAATCGAAAATACTGAAAGAGATATGAATGATTATAATTTACAGCAATCTAAAAATGAAGTTAGAATTGTGGATTTGGAAGAAGAATTCAAGTATTATGAAGGAATCAAAACATTACAAGAATTCAAACTTAATGATTTGAAAAACAGGATTCCTGAAATTGAAAAAGAACTTGAAAAAATGGGGCCAATTAATATGAAGGCTTTGCAGGATTTTGATTCATACAAAAAAGAAGTTGAAGATGTAAGAATAAAAGCAGATAAACTTGAAACAGAGATGAAAGCAGTATTGGAAATGATTGATAAAATTGAAGTAAAAAAACTTAATGTGTTTATGGATTGTTTCAATCACGTTAGAAAGAAATTTTCTGAACTTTATTATAATTTCTTTGAAGGAGAAGGCCAATTGGATTTAAGTGATAAAGAATCACCATTAGATGGAGGATTACAAATACACGCAAAATACAAAGAAGATACTTTGAAAAGCATTGATGCAATGAGCGGAGGGGAAAAGAGCCTTACTGCACTTGCATTTTTATTTGCAATACAATCCTTTGAACCTGCGCCATTTTACATTTTAGATGAAGTTGATGCTGCATTAGATAAAGATAATTCAATCAAAGTAGGACGTTTAATTAAGGAACATAGCAAGTATTCGCAATTTATTTCAATAAGCCATAATGATTCAGTGATAAATCAAGCAGACCAAATTATCGGAGTGGCCCTAAATAAGGAAAAAAGCTCAGTAATAGGGCTTAAACTCAAGAAAGAAACGCACGAGTAAAAGTATAAATAGGTTTCGCAAGTGATTTTTTAGGTACTCATTATATACTTACTAACTAAAACGGGGGTCATTGAATGATTTTAGAAATAATATTTTTAACGGGTATTCTTGGAATAGCATTTGCAGGATATCAAACAATTTCAATTGGAAAAAAAGACTTCGGCACTAAAGAAATGAAGGAAATTTCCGATTATATAAGAGAAGGTGCTTTTGCATATTTAAAAAAGCAATACAGCATACTTGCAATAGTCATAGTTATTATGACAGCAGTACTTTTCATGTTGATTAGCGCTAATACTGCAGTTTCATATGTTTTTGGTGCACTTTGTAGTATTTTAGCAGGATTTTTAGGCATGAACAGTGCAACTAATGCTAATGTAAGAACTGCACAAGCAGCAACAAAAAGTTTACAGGAAGCACTTGGAGTTGCATTTAGCGCAGGAACAATTTTGAGCATGGCGACAGCAGGCCTTGGAATTATTGGAATAACAGCAATGTATTTCTTATTCCAAGATGTTACTGTAATTGCAGGATTTGCGCTTGGAGCAAGTTCAGTTGCATTATTCGCAAGGGTTGGCGGAGGTATTTACACCAAAGCTGCTGACGTTGGTGCAGATTTAGTTGGAAAAGTAGAAGCAGGAATACCAGAAGATGACCCAAGAAACCCAGCAGTAATTGCTGATTTAGTTGGAGATAATGTAGGAGACATAGCTGGAATGGGAGCAGATCTTTTTGAAAGTTATGTTGGAAGTATAATTGCTGCAATGGCAATCGGAGTTTTGTTTTTTGAGGGAAATGCAATATTATTTCCGCTTGTAATTTCAGGACTTGGAATTATTGCATCAATTATAGGAACATTTTTTGTTAAAGCAAAAAACGAAGAAGGAATTCACACAGCATTAAAAATGGGGTTAATTGTAGCATCACTGATTGTTATTGTTGGAGCATACTTTGCAGCAACAGCATTTGGTTTGCTTCCTGAAACCTTCACTGCAGGCGAAATCACTTACACTGCAATGGGAATATATTACGCAATAATAGTAGGTTTGTTAGCAGGAGTGCTAATTGGATTAGCAACAGAATACTACACTTCAGCAGACTATTCTCCGGTGAAAAAATTAGCTGATGCATCACAAAGCGGTTCAGCAACAAACATTATCGGAGGACTTGGTTTAGGTTATGAATCAACAGCAATTCCAATATTGCTGATAGTAACAGCAACATTCATTTCATACCAGTTTGCTGGTTTGTACGGAATAGCTATTGCGGCAGTAGGAATGCTTTCAACAGTAGGAGTAAGTTTAGCAGTAGATGCATACGGCCCTGTTTCAGATAATGCAGGCGGAATTGCAGAAATGTCTCATATGGGAGATAAAATCAGAAAAAGAACAGATGCTTTGGATAGTGCAGGAAACACAACTGCTGCAATGGGAAAAGGATTTGCAATTGGTTCTGCAGCACTAACAGCACTTGCTTTGTTCTCTGCTTTTGCACAGGCAATGGAACTTGAAGTAATAAACATTCTAAATCCAATGACCATTATAGGATTGTTTATTGGAGCAACACTAGCATTCTTGTTTACAAGTATGACTATGGGTGCAGTTGGAAGAGCTGCTTTCGAAATGATAGAAGAAGTGAGAAGGCAATTCAGAGAAATAAAGGGGCTTATGGAAGGAAAAACAAAAGCAGATTATGCTAGGTGTGTTGAAATTTCAACACATAGTGCACTAAAGGAAATGATTGCACCAGGAGTACTTGCATTAGTTGCACCTTTTGCAATAGGAATTCTTTTAGGAGCAGAGGCATTAGGAGGTCTTCTTGCAGGAGCACTAATTACAGGGGTTTGTCTTGCTATTTCAATGGCAAATTCAGGCGGAGCATGGGATAATGCAAAGAAATATATTGAAACAGGAGCATTTGGAGGAAAAGGTTCAGCTACTCATAAAGCAGCAGTGGTTGGAGACACAGTAGGAGACCCATTCAAAGACACATCAGGGCCTTCATTAAATATCCTAATAAAGCTCATGACAATCGTTTCTTTGATTTTCGTGCCTTTATTCCTGTGAATAAAATAAACAAAAAATTAACAGAGTTAGGTCTTTTGGCCTAACTCTTTTCTATTTCTTTTTTTTCCGAAAATTACGTCTATTGAGGAAAATTTATATTCTTTAACCAACTAAATAAATAGAACAAAAAATTTGGTGTGGGTTTGGCTACTAAAGGAATCGAACATATATTTAATCCTAAAAGTGTTGCAGTAATAGGTGCAAGCAACAAAAAAGGAAGTGTGGGAAACACGCTTATTACAAATTTAATTAAATCTGATTTTAAAGGAAAAGTTTATCCAATAAACATTAAAGGGGAAAAAATTCTTGGAGTAAATTCTTACACCAGCATTAGCGAAATAAAGGAATCTGTTGATTTAGTGGTAATTGCAGTACCTGCACAAATTGTTTCACAAGTAGTGGAAGAATGCGGGAAAGCAAAAGTAAAAAGCATTGTAATAATTTCCGCTGGATTTGGCGAAATGGGCGAAAAAGGAAAAAAAGAAGAAGAAAAAATAAAAAAAATTGCCCAAGCATATGAAATGAGAATTGTTGGACCAAATTGTTTAGGCGTAATGAACCCGCAAATTGGACTTAATGCTAGTTTTGCAATTGACATTAAAAATAAAGGAAATCTTGCTTTTATTTCACAGAGCGGAGCATTGTGTTCATCAATAATAGATTGGGCAAATTCAAACGATATTGGGTTTAGTTATTTTGTTTCAATCGGAAGTATGATTGATGTTAATTTTTCAGATATGATTGATTTTTTTGGAAGAGATAAAAGCACAAAAAGTACAATTATTTATATTGAATCAATTAAAGATGCAAAAGATTTCATAAGTGCAGCAAGAAGTTTTACAATTACAAACCCAATTATTGTTCTTAAATCAGGAAAATCTGAAATTGGAGCAAAAGCAGCTTCTTCACACACAGGAGCTTTAGCAGGAGAAGATGCAATTTATGATGCAGCATTCAGAAGAGCAGGAATATTGAGAGTAGAAGAAATCGAAGATCTTTTTGATTGCGCAAAATCGCTTGCAATGCTTCCTCTTCCAAAAGGAAGAAAACTTGCGATAATAACAAATGCAGGAGGCCCCGGAGTGATGGCTGCAGATGCCTGCGACAAATATGGTTGTAAACTTACAAATTTATCTGAAAAAACAATCAAAAAATTAAATTCATCACTTCCAAAATTTTGGAGCAGATCAAACCCAGTAGATGTACTTGGAGATGCAATGCCTGACAGATATGAAAAAGCAATTAATGCATGCATGCAAGATGATAATGTTGACGGAGTATTGATAATTTATACGCCTCAGGCAAATTCTGATTCTGAAGGGACTGCAAAAGCAATTGTTGAAGCAAGAAAAAAATACGACAAACCAATATTTGCAAGTTTTATGGGCGAACAGACAATAGAGAAAGCAAGAAATATACTCAAAAAAGGAGACATACCGAATTATTTTGCACCTGAAAAAGCAGTGAAAACTTTTGCTTACCTTTACAATTATAAAAGAAATATTGAGATGCTTTACGAAGCACCAGCAGAAATTGCCACAAATTTTAAACACGACAAAGAAAAATTGAAAAAAATAATAAACGAATGCTACATAAATAATATTGAGGTTTTACCTGAATTTCAATCAAAACAATTTCTTAAAGAAT
>CAYMWD010000037.1:0-7570 GCA_964394025.1 uncultured archaeon
AGAGAAGCAGAAGTTTTATTTGAAGCAATGCACACAGGACATTCAGTGTATAGTACTTTGCACGCAAACAATGCACAGCAAGTATTGAGAAGACTTACTGAAAAACCAATTGATATTCCTGCAATTGAAATTGAAGCAATTGATCTTGTACTTGTACAGCATAGAGATAGAAAATCAAACAAAAGAAGAACTTTGGAAATTGCAGAAATTGAAACAGGAGTAGATGATGCTCAGTTAAGAGCAAATACAATTTTCAAGTGGCGTGCACGTGAAGATGAATGGGAAAGTCTTAATGCAGCAGCAAAATTTACTGCAAATATTAATAGTTATACTGGAATGAGCGAAAAAGAAATTCTTAATGAGCTTGAGGAAAGAACTGAAATTTTACAATGGATGGTTGATAAAGATATTAGTGAAATTGACCAAGTTGGAGAAGTAATAAACCGTTTTTACGCAAATCCAAAAAGTATAAGTGATGCTGCAAAAAGTAAAGTTGATTTTAAAAGCATTCTTAAGGGTGAATAATTGAGAGTAAAATTCATGCTCTTTTCAATTGAAAGAGCTAATAATATAAATCGAAAATTCATATGGATAGGTCAAAGACTTAGCCGAATTTTTTTCAGTGTTAAATATAGTCTTGAAAGAGCAAATTTAAGAATAAGTGCTGAAAGATATCTTACTGCATCTTTTTTTTCAGCAGCAGTATATGGTTTGATTTTTTTCTCACTTTTTTATGGACTTTTTTTTGCACGCGATGGGTTAATTACTTCCGAAACTTCAATAATCGCAGGAATTGTTGGATTAGGTTTTTCAATTATTTTTTTCATGCTTCATATTGCTTACCCTTCAATAATGGCAAAAAATTATTCTTCTGGAATTGAAAATAGTCTTTTGTTTGGATTGAATAGTATGCTAATTCAAGTTAGCAGTGGAGTTTCTCTTTTTAGTGCAATGAGTAATGTTTCAAAATCAGAGTATGGAAATATTTCAAAAGAATTTGATTTTGTTGTAAAAGATATTTCTTCTGGTGAAAGCGAAATAAAAGCGCTTGAAAAACTTGCTTTAAGAACAAAAAGCGAACACCTCAAAAAAGTTTGCTGGCAACTTGTAACTTCAATTAGAAGTGGAGCCTCACTTAAAGGTGCTTTGCAAACAGTAGTTGGTACGCTAACTAATTTGCAAATTCGTGCAATCAAAGATTATGCTGGCGAGTTAAATATTATGATTCTTCTTTACATGATGCTTGCTGCAGCTGTACCAGCAATGGGTGTAACATTTTTGGTTATACTTTCATCAATGGGTGGTTCTTCTACTGGCCCAGAACAAATAATAATGCTCGTTGCAGGAGCAGTTTTAATGCAAATTTTACTTATTAGTTTTATTAAAACAAGAATTCCGAAGGTGTACTTATGAATATTGGGATTTATGAAAGAACATGCAAAGGTCTTTGTGAAATGGTTCCGCAAAAAAAACGCGAAAAAATGATATTTAAAAGCATGGATTATGCAGGAGTAAAAGGAGATTATGATGTATGGTTAGGGAAAAGAATTCTTCTTTCTATACTAATGGGAATAGTCGGTTTTATTCTTCCTTGGACAATTGGAAAATATTTTAGTTTTTTTGATTTTACTTCAGGTGCAGAAATTTTTATTGGAGAATCAGCTTATGTGATTCCGTTCTTGCCAATTCTTATTTCACTGGCATTAGGTTTATTTTTTATGATTGCAACAATTGTTGTTTTTTACATTCACCTTTATTATCAAATTGAAAATAGAACTTCTCTTGTTGAGGCTGTTCTTCCTGATTTTTTACAATTAGTGGCTAGTAATGTAAGTGCAGGAATGACTCCTTTTGCTTCATTCAGAAGTGCTGCAAGAAAAGAATTTGGCCCACTTAGTGAAGAAATAAGAATTGCTACTACAAAATCTCTTGGAACACAAAGTTTTACTCAAGCACTCAAAGAACTTTCAAAAAGAATCAAAAGCAGACAACTCGAGGAAACAATTGCTTTTTTTGGTCAATCACTTAGGTCAGGTGGAAAGCTAGCACAGTTACTTGAAACTTCTGCAGATTATTTGAGAAGAGTACAAGAGATGAAAAAAGAATTGCAATCAAATACAAAAATGTACACGCTTTTTGTGTTTTTTGTGATTCTTGTCGCAACTCCAGTTCTTCTTGCGGTTTCAATGCAATTTTTAACCATGATTACTAATATCCAAGCCGAAAGCAATTATGATACTGGTGATACAGGTGCAGTTGCATTTCTTTCAAGCGACATGTCCATAAGTCCTGATTTTATGTTTAATCTTTCCATTGTTTATTTATTTTTGAATTCAATTCTTTCAGGTTTATTTGTAGGAGTTCTTGAAAGTGGAAAAGCAAAAAATGGAATAAGTAAAATTCCGATTCTTTTAGTAGTATCAATAACAATTTTCCTTTTTGCAGTTCAATTTTTAGGTGCTTTTCTTGGAGTTTAAGGGATAGCTTTTTAAAGGAAAAGAACTCTTTTAGTATAAAATTTCATTTAATAGAGGGAGGAATACCAAAATGATAAAACAAAAAGGACAGGGAACAACCGAATACCTGATTATACTTGCAGTAATAATTGTTGTTGCACTTGTAGTGGTTGGAGTAATGGGTTGGTTTCCGGGAATTGCCGGAGGAATTACTGAACAGCAGTCAAAAGCATACTGGAGTTCAGCAGCACCACTTGCAATAACACAATGGAATGTTGACGGAACAAACGCAGACCTCGTAATCAGAAACAACACTACTGACAAAATCGAAGTGTTATCAGTAACACTTGATGGAACAGCAGTAGGGCTTACTGATGCGAATGTCACAGCAGGTTCACAAGCAACATTTACAGGTGTAGGAGTTACATGCACACAAGCAGATAATTACTCATATGAAGTTGTAATTACTTACTCAGTTGCAGACGGACTTCAAAATGTATCCCAAAGAGGCCAAAAGCCACTTGTAGGGGTTTGTAGTTAAATAGGCTGATTTCAGCCTATTTATTTTCTTTTTTTTAATGCAAATAAGAAGCATTATAAATCAAAAAAACATTAGTTAATCGGCTTTTGGAGGGATTTTGTTGAAAAAAATTCTTATAATTGATGATGATTTTGATGACCTTGAAAATATGAAAAATATACTTGAAAAAGAAGATTTTGAAGTTAAAGTTGTAACAAATGGGGCTGCTGCAATGGATATTATTGAAGAAGAACTATTTGACCTTATATTAGTAGATATACAAATGCCCACACTTTCAGGCTTTGACCTTGTTAGACTTATGAAAGACCGTATTAAAGGAATAAAACTTGCTTATGTTTCAATAATGCCTGAAAAAGAAGTTGATTTGAATAGTGTTGATGGTTTTATTCAAAAACCGTTTTCTGAAAAAAAATTTTTGGAAAAAATAAAAAAAATTTTGGAAAAAACGAGGTGAATTAATTGGTAAAAAAAATACTTGTAATAGACGATGAGGAAGATATTAGAAACACGGTTAAAACTGTTCTTGAAAAAAACGGATACAATGTAGTTACTGCTGTTGACGGGGATGATGGGCTTAAAAAAGCAAAAGCAGAAAACCCTGATTTGATTTTAACCGATATTATGATGCCTGGAACACCAGTAAGAGAAATTGTGCCAAAGCTCAAGGGATTCAAAGTGGTTTATCTTAGCGTTGTAAGAACAAGCGAAGCTGAAAAAGAGGATTTGATGAAATCACAGAATATAGTTGATTTTATTCAGAAACCTTTTGACATAAAAGATCTTGTAAAAAGAGTAAAAAAAATTGTAGGCGAATAACAATGACGAGTATTGCAAAAAAACTTAAAGGACACATTGTTGATGTTAAAGGAGAACTAGATGAAAAATCAACTATACTTCTACTTATTAAGTCTCTTGAATACAACGACCTTATTGTTGATGTTGCAAAACAGCTTTCTGGAAAAAAAGTAGCTTATGTAACTTTGAACAAAACTTATTCTTCACTTAAGGAACTTTTTGAAAAAAACAAGGTTGATTTAAAAGAATTTATTTTTGTTGATGCTATTACAAAAACAATAAAAGATGTTCCAAAATTTACTGATGGTTGTTATTATGCTACATCTCCAAGTGCACTTACTGAAATTTCAATCCTTATTGCAAAACTTTTTAACCACGGTTTTGATTATCTGATTTTTGATTCACTTACAAACCTCCTTACATACCAGAATAAAACAGCAGTATTAAAGTTTTTTTCAAATAATATTGCAAAAATAAAAGAAGGAAAAAAGAAAGGATTATTTTATGCTTTAAACACTGAAGAACACGAACTTGTAATTCAAGAAACAGGCATGTTTGTGGACAAAGTGGTTAAAATAGAGTGAGGTGAAATCATGGCTTTTGTTTGGGACCCTATTTATGCATTGAATCTTTTTTTGTGTATAATAATTCTCAGCGCCGGTTTATGGACTTACAAGAAAAAAGAAAATAAGCTCGGTTTTTTTACCGCAATTTCTTTTGGACTTTTTGGTTTTTCGCATCTTGCGATCCTATTAGGTCTGAAAGAACAGCTTACTTTAGTGCTTCTTGCCGTCAGAACCCTTGCATATCTAATAATAATATACGGAATTTATACAATTTTAATAAAAGATAAAAATGAATGAAAAACTGCAAAAAAAGCAGATGACAGGAGGAATAAATAATAAACTCCTACTCATCTTTACAGCAATATCGGTTTTACCGGTTCTTATTCTAGGTTACACTTTTTTTAGTTCGGTTGATTATCAAGGAGAACAAATTTTAAACAGTGTAAGTACACAGCTTGAACATCATTCAAAAATGATGGTAAAAAATGATGTAAAAAATATTGCTGAAAACATTACGCTTGAAATCGAAGACAACAAAGAATATTTTGAGAGCATTTCAATAAATTCTTATTTTACTTTAGTGCTCGAGGATGCAAATAAGACAGGTGAAATTTTCGAAAACCGATTTTACCCTGCGGATACAAACGGAAACTGGGAAGAACTACAAGAACAGTTCGCCAAAATTTATTCAAAAAAAGCAGACGAAATTGACATGATAAGGCTGTTTCACAAAAATGGGTATATTGTCAATGGAATAATTCTTGGTGAAGAAGATTCTGCTGATTATAAAGGCGATAAATCATGGTTTCAGGATACGCTTGATTCTAAAAAAATAAAAAGTGACGAAGCTTATATTTCACCTATAAGTATTGCAAGAAGAACAAACACTTCTGCAATAAGATATTCTATCCCTGTGGAAAATGCAGAAGGAGAAAGAATTGGTGTTTTTGTCATCAATTTCAAGTCTGATTCTATAACTAAAAAAATAGAAGAATATTATTTTGAAGAATCTGAAGGTAAAGGATATGCAATGCTTATTGACACTAAATATGAAACTGCAGAAGGAAAAATTATTGAATGGCCAGTAACAATCGCGATGACAACACCTGAAGGTAGAAAGTTTCAAATTAATGAATCTGAATATGCAAAGGCTGAATTTGGAGAAGCTGATTTTAATGGAAATTCAGGTGAAATTTCTTTCAAAATTGATAATGAAAATGCAAAGGCATTTTATGAAAAAGTTAACATTGAAGGAAAAAACTGGTTTGTGGTTATTGCTTTGAAAGAATCAGATTTAAAAAACCTTGCAAAAAATTCAGAAGTTGCACTTATAGAACTTGAAGATAATCTGATTAGCAGTGTGCTTCTACTGATTTTCGCAACACTAATTCTTGTTTTTGCTTCTGCTGCATTTTTTTCAGATTCTATTTCAAAACCAATAAAAATTCTTAAAAAAACAGCCGAAGAAGTAGAAAAAGGAAATTTTCATACAAGAGCTATTGTAAAAACAAACGATGAACTCGAGGAATTTGCAATAACATTCAACAAGACAATTGAACATCTTGAAAATACTGAAAAAGAACATAAACAACTTGATCGTGCTAAAACAGAATTTCTTTCAATAACTTCACACGAACTAAGAAGCCCTATGACCCCTATGCGTGCACAACTTCAAATGCTCAAAGAAAACTATTTTGGAAAATTAACAAAAAAACAAGAAGAATCACTAGACATTGTTCTTAGAAATACTGAAAGATTAGATAAAATTATTGTTGATTTTCTCGAAATTTCAAGAATTGAAGCCGCAAGATTAAAATTTAGATTTGTTAAAACAAATATTGAAGAGCATATTACCAGATTAGTAGAAGAAATGAATGGTTTTTTGCCAGAGAAAAAAATAAAGATTACAACACAAATTGATAAAATTCCTAAAATTGAATTAGACCCTGATAGATTAATGCAGGTTCTCAGAAATCTTATTAATAATGCAAAGAAATTTTCACCAGAAAAAACAGAAATAAGTTTGAGTGCAAAAAAAGCAGAAAACGAAATTATTTTCAGTGTTAAAGATTCAGGAATAGGTATTGCAGAAGAAAACAAAAAAAGAGTATTTGAACCTTTTTTCCAAGAAGAACAGACAATGTATAGAAAATACAGTGGAACCGGACTTGGGCTTGCTATTTGTAAAGGAATAATAGAATCACAGAACGGTAGAATTTGGCTTGATAGTGAAAAAGGAAAAGGCACTACTTTTTATTTTACAGTTCCTTTTAAACCAGTAAGGGAAATAAAACCAATTAAGTTGCTTTTTTCAGAGGATATAAACGTTAATTCAAAAATAAAAAAGCTTTTTATTAAAGTTCTTGGCCCACTGGGAGAAAAAGAATTTAAAGAGCTTGAAAAAATAAAAAAAATAGAAAAAAAAGAAATTATAGATTATTTTGAAAAAATTCAAAATGAAAAAATAATAGATGAAAAAACAAAAATAGAAAGTATTAACAACATAAAAGAGATATTTGGCGAAAACAAAACTGATTTAAATACAAAAAACATGAATACTGAAAGGGATTTGAAATGAAAATAAAATGGATAATATTTTTTTCATTTATATTAATTTCAGTAATACCACTTAGTTTTTTCAGTATTACAGCATACTCTGAATTTGAAAATGAGTTGGACGGTCATGTTTATAACAAATTATCAGCTATAGCTGAATCACAATCAGCAAGAATAGAAGAATCTATTAATGCACATTATGATAAACTAGATCTTATTGCCAGCAGAACCAAATTAAGAAATACGCTTAAAATTTATAATGAAACTAAAAAAAATGAAGATATTATAACAATGAGAGGAATTTTAAATGATGCTAAAAATTCGCTTGATTCATTAAAAACAATAAGTATTATGGATTTAAATGGAAAGGTAATTGTTTCTACTACTGAACTTATTGAAGGAAATGATTATTCGAACAAAAATTTTTTTGTTCAAGGGCGTGAAAAAAAACATTTTTCTATTACTACTGATGAATATGATTTACCTATAATAGTTACTTCAGGCCCTATTTTCTTTGGAGAAGAAAAATTAGGGGTAATAAAAATTGAATCTGAACCTTCAGAATTACTTACTATTACAAAGGATTATTCAGGCCTTAAAGAAACAGGTGAAACAGTAATTGCAAAAAGAAGTATAAAAATCATAAATATATAATC
>CAYMWD010000038.1:0-7380 GCA_964394025.1 uncultured archaeon
CTCCTGATTCATTTGTTATAAATGAGTTCTTGCACGGTACAACAGTATCTGCTGATTTTTCAACTCTTGCTCAGTTTCCATCAGCATCTTCTCTTTTGAATTTAATTCTTGGATTAGCTGAAGAAGATAATAATGTTTCTTTCGAGTTTTCAATTCCTGACAAAAATGATATGATTATTGTTGTAAGTCCTACAAATCTTGCGCCTAATGTTTCAAACAATATTATTCTTACTCTTTCAGATGCAGGTTCTGGAGAGTTACTTGAAGATGCAGTTGTAGTTTGGGATGATTCGCCTGACTTTAGTTCGCCTGAACAATTTATAGAATTAGATTATTTTGGTGCTGGAATTTATTCTGCTAATATTTCTGCAAGAGATGAAGGTGAAAAAGTTTACATTACTGCTCAAAGATATTTTTACAATAATGCAAGTGCAGAAGTTATTGCAAAAACAACTGTTGTTGAACCTCCTGAAGATGACTTTAGTTGTTTGTCTGTTTCAACTGAAACATTATCTTTAGCTAAAGGTTCAAATACAATATTTTCAATAAATTCTGATGCTTGTGAATCTGATGTTGAAATTGCAATGTTTATTCCAGCAGCATCTCAATCAATTCCATTTGGTTTTGCTGGACCTCTTACGCTTAGAGCAGAAGAAACTTTAGTTAATCAATGTGTAGATTGTTCATCAATAATTCTTGAAGCTACTGATTCTATTGATATTAATGTTTCAGCGGATAGACTTATTGGACATTATGATATTTATTTGAAAGCAAAAACAGATTCAACTCCGCAATTTTCTGATTTTGCATTGGTTGAAATTACAGTTACTGCGGTTGATACTGATTTATTTTCAATAAACAATCCGATTTTTAACATTGCGAATTCTTCTCAAAATGGAATAATATTGAACAATAGCTATGTTTTTGTTCCTGATTTTTGGCAACCTCAGGTTAATTTTGAATTAGAATCAAGCGGAAAATATCTTGCACTTCAACCTAGATTTGAAGATGTTGATAATGGAACATATACTATCTGCTGGACGATTAGTGCGAACGGTGTTGACAATAATGTTGCAACCCCTAGTCCTGATTCAAATTCACTTCCGATTAATATTGTTGAACAAGGTTGTTCAGATCCTATTGTTCCTGATGATGATGAAGTATATTCAATCGGAAAATTAAGTCAAGCAGGAATAGATGCTCTTTTGGATATTGATCCTACTCAGGATTTTTTAGAAATCACAGTTGAAGATGATACTGAATTATTTAGTACTTGGATTGAAGGTACTGTTGATTCCAATATTTTTGTTAAATCTGAATTTGTTGGAAACATTGTTGATTATGATGGTATAATTGATTTTGAAGTAATCAACCAAGGTTTCCATGGAAGGGATTATGCTCTTTTGAAAGTAACTGATTATGCTACTCTTGAAAATGTTCCTGATGTTAATGAATTTGATTTTAATTACAAAATTATTGCTTCATCGGGAACTGAAAAATTAGAATATTCTTTAGATGCTAATGTTGCTGCTGATGGTGAAGAATATTTGCTTGGAAAAATATCTGAATTAATAAGTGATTCAAATGGTTCCGGAAATGTTGATTTGAATTTTGTTGCAAATTTTTATAGTATTGATGAGCAGGAAGAACTTGTTGTTGTTTACTTTAAAGACCAGTTCGGCAGGCCAATAATAAGAGCAACCAGTGAAGACACCGAAGTATTTGCAAGAACAGCATTTGATATTGCTAGTGCTAAAAATCTTGATGTTGGAATTGTAATCGATACATCTGGGAGTATGGATGATGAATGGGCAACAGTATGCACAAGAAAAGATGAAATTCTTGAAACTTTAAGGGGTCAAGGTTTTGATGTAAATGCACATGTGTACGGTATGGCAGGAAATAGAAAATGCACGACTTCTGCAACTGGTTGGGGTGATGAAGAAATTCCTTATAATGGAAGCACTGATTCTCTTGATGAAGCATGGGCTGCGAATGCACAAGATGTTATTGCAAAATATCCTTGGAAAGAAAATTCAAGAAAAATAATTATTGTTATTGGTGATAATGCTCCATCGGGAAGAGAAAATGATGCTGGCGATGGTCACTGGCGTGTTGGTAAAGAAGAATTAATTGTTGAAAATCTTGTCGAAAAAGCTCTTGCACAAGACATTTCATTATTTTTCTTGCACCCTTCACACATGGAATCAAGAATTCTTAACAAACTTGAAGATGGAAGCCCTAGAGCAGGATTTATGTGGGATGATTCAGCTAATGATTCTGTTGAATTAATGGACTGGGCAGCTGAAATGACTGGAGGCTCATCAGATGTTTATGAAAATGGCGATGTTTCAGTTTCGGGTGTGAGCAGATTTGTGCTTCTGATATTAAAAGCAACATATCCTGTAAGAGAACAATACTTCCACACTAGAATTGATTCGGGTACTGCAAATGTTTGTTATGGGAGAGATGGCATCGAAGGAATAACTGGTGAAGAAGCAGTTCCAAGAATATTCCAATCTTGGAATTGGTCTGATATTAGCTTGGATTTATGTGACCTTGCTGATTTTGAAACAGGTGCATTCAACAAAGATTTTGTTTATTGTGATGCGACACAATTTACGACAGAATTAATGCATAAAATTTCAAGATTAAAAAATGATATTGAACAGGAAAGTAATTTCACTACATCAGAAAAACTTTTGAATTTCAGTGCTTATTTAATGTCTGATGGTTACAATGAAGATTTTATGAATGACTTTTATACTTACAGAGTTTACCAGAGTTTCGAAGACACTGGCTCAGATTTTTTAAATGAAGGGGATGGGTTGAAAAAATTGTTTGAAGATAATCAACTAGTATTTTCTTCAAAAGATCATTCAGTAGAACCTTTGCCCGCACCTGGCCTTTATGATGTTTCAATAGAAATTAAATTTGGAAGTGCCGGCGATTGGATATTTTCTACTGCTGATGGACTTAATTTTGATATAAATGTTGTTCTTACTCTTGTAGAAGAATTGGATAGTGAAAATTTGATTTATAGACTTCCAATTAATGGACGCATAGGTGCTAAGGCTGATGATTCTTCAGTTGTTGAACGTAACGGATATGGAACTGGTTTTGAAGGTGACTTTTATACTCTCGGACTTTATGGCGGAGATATTTTTACTGAAACAAGAATTTCAGGAAGTGAAGGAAATCCTTTAATGAATCTTCTTCTTGAAACTGATAATTCAATTTATTCAATTAATCGTGAATCAAGAGGAAACATATTAAATATGTTAAGAACAACCCCTGAAGAAATTGAATTTACATTTTCTCCAAGCGAACCAAATCCGGTTCTTCTTACTTTGAATTCAACTAATGGTTCAGCAGAAGCATTTTATGCTATTATGAATGACACTGAATCAGAAGATATTTCAGGGATTGAAAGTATTTCTCTTTGGTCAAAACTTTCGTCAAATTTAACTCAATGCAGAGGATTTGATGGAAATAGATTTTTTGCAGAATCGCCTGATGTTGTTCTTGCAAATTATCCAAATTCAACTTGCTATACTGAAAATGAAAATTCCTCTTATGGGTTTGTATGGGATAATGCACAAAATGGACAAGTAACTCTAAGAAGTTTGATATATCTGCCTTCAGATAATTATTCTATAAGAAATTCATGTGAAGGAAACAATCAAACAATAACTTCAATTAATGGTACAAGAGATTCAGTAATAACTCCTTTACCTCTTGGAACTGATTATGATGTTTCTTCGTTACAATCAATATTTGATCTTATTGAATCAGAACAAGTTTGTATTTCGACAACTGCAGATTCAACTGATTTCTGGTGGAATTCAGATAAAATTTGGACTGAATTTGAAAATGATAATAAATCATTAATTTGCGGAATGGAATTATGTGATTCAGTAAATGTTGATTGTTCCTAAATAGTTCTCTTTTTCTTCTCTTTGCTTATTAGTAATTTATGTCTCATGAAGTAGTTGCAAGTCTTAATGGTGAACTTATTTCAGAACCAGAAGCAACAGATTTGTACGAATTTTATTCAGAGGCATTTGATGATACTGCTTATACTACTGCAAGAACATACCATGGAAAACTTTACAGAATAGAATCTCATGCTGAGCGTGTTCTTGATTCTGCAAAAACTGCTAAAATAAAGCATAAGTTAACAAAAAAGAAAATTATTGACATCACTCAAAAAACTTTTGAAAAATCAGGTTTTAAAAATGCAGTAATAAAGATTTTTTTAAGTAAAGAAAAAGAAGGTGCTCTTTTTGTTTTTCTTAAAAAATTAGAATCTTTGCCTGAACACATTTATACTAAAGGTGTAAAAGTTTTGACTGTTAATGCTGAACGAAAACACCCTCGTGCAAAAATTCTTCAAGATTATTCTGGAAAAAGTATAGTAGGTACAAGAAAAAAAGGGTATTTTGAAGCAATTCTTATTAATCGCAATGGTTTTGCAACAGAATGTACTGCTAGTAATCTTTTTTTGGTCAAAAATAAAATTATTTACACACCCAAAAATAATATTCTTTTAGGTATTACTAGAGATGAACTTATTCATAAAATGCCTAAACACTATAAATTTGTTGAAAAAGAAATTCATGAAAGAGAACTTTTTAGTGCGGATGAAATTTTTGTTACGGGTACTGTTAAAGAAATTGTGCCTGTAGTTAAAGTTGATGAACACGTAATTGGTCGAGGTATTCCTGGCGAAATTTCATTAAAATTAATAAAAGATTTTCATTTACAAATTAAAAAAGAAAATTTTTAGTTGCATTTATTAATTGATTGGATTTTTAATTTATCATCCGATACCGTACCCCGAGAAATTGGTGCGCGAGGGCTAGTGAATAAAAATGCTTAGTGAGCTAAAATCAAAAGAATTTAGACTAAGTCTACTGATTGGTCTGTTTATTGCATCAATAATAACTTCCAATTTGATTGGCGGAAAAGTTTCTGAAATATTCTTATTTGGGATTCCTGTTGTCTTTTCAGTGGGGATTGTTCCATTTGCATTCACTTTTCCAATAACTGATATTGTTGCTGAAGTTTACGGCAAGAAAAAGGCACAGGAAGTAGTCTGGATTGGTGTAAGTGTGCTTATCTTTGTTCTTTTTGTGACTTCTATTGCTGTAATTTTACCTTATGCTGAAAGAAGTTGGCTTACTGCTGAACAGTATGGCCCTGTTTTTGAACAAAGCCTTAGAATGATATTTGCGAGTATTATAGCATTTTTTCTTTCACAAACTCATGATGTTTGGGCTTTTGAATTTTGGAAAGAAAAGACAAAAGGCAGATTTTTGTGGGTCAGAAACAACGCAAGCACTATAATAAGCCAGTTTATTGATTCAACTGTATTCATGTTTATTGCCTTTTACGGGGTTTCACCAAAATATGACGTTGCATTCGTTTTTTCGCTTATAATTCCTTATTATTTACTTAAAGTAATACTTGCAATACTGGATACCCCTTTAGTTTATGCAGGGGTTAGCTGGCTTAAGGGCAAATAAAGCTTTTTAAACTTGTGGTATTACAAATTGAAAAGTAAAAGGAACCAAATAGGATTCTTATTTTTACATTATTAATTGGTGAATATTATTGAGCAGACAAAGTAATGACACTTCAAGGTTTAAGAAAACCAAAGCTAGACAGCGATGGAAGTGGAAAAAGAAAAAAATGCGCAGAAAAAAGCGTAAGAAAAGATACTTGAGACAGAGAGCAAGGTCATAAACCCTGCTCTTAACCCCTTATTTTTTATTTTTTTATTTTTATAATTTTTTTTCTATTTTTTTTATTATTTTTTTCTATTTTAAATTATACTTTTTTAATTAAGAATTTTTCTAAAATGCAACCTTTTTATTTAATTCTTGCTTTATTCATACATGCTAATTTCAATAATAATCGGCGCACTCAATGAAGAGAACTATATCGCAGAAACTCTTAGAACTGCAAGAGCCCAAAACACTGCTCATAAGTTTGAGGTAATTGTTGGCGATGGGTATAGTGAAGATAAAACTGTTGCAATAGCAAAGAAATATGCTGACAAAGTTGTTCTTGAAAAAAATCGTTCAGCTGCATGGCAAAGACAAGCAGCATCAAAAGTAGCTAAAGGCGAGGTTCTTGCAGTTACTGATGCGGATGTACAAATTCCTAGTGATTGGATTCAAAAAATTGCAGAAGAATTTGAAAAAGACCCTGATCTTGTAATGCTTTATGGTCCGGTTTATTTTTCAGACACTCCTAAAGCAGATAGAATGTTCAGTAAACTAATGATGAATTTGTTAATAGGTTTTACAGCTATAATTGGATTTCATAATCCGATTGGTTCCAATATGGCTTTGAGAAGAAGTGCGTTTGAAAAAGTAAAAGGATTCAACACATCGCTTGTTACTTGCGAAGATATTGACCTTGCAAGAAAAATGAAAAAGGAAGGCAAAGTAAAGTATAATTCAAATTTTTATGTTGATGTTTCTGCAAGACGTGTAAAAAAATGGGGCTATTTGCAATACGGTCTTTTTCATATGCTTAATGCTTTGAAATTTCATTTAACCGGAAAATCACGAGCGGATTATGCTCCTGTAAGGTGATTAGATGAATGTTTTAGACCGTGTATTTTTGAAAGCTTTTAAATTTAAACCTGCAAAACGAGTAGGGGTAAAATTCCACACCTACACTAGAAATTTACCTATAATTATTGATAGTCTTAAACCAAATCAAAAAGTTCTTGATGTAGGGTGTGGACTTGGGTTTACTGGTGAACATTTGTATAAAAAAGGTTTCAGCGTAACAGGCCTTGAACTTGATTCTAGATTAGTTGAAAAAGTGAACAAATATACTTCGTATAATGTTCACAATGATAGTGCTGATAATATGCCTTTTGAAAATGAATTTTTTGATTCTGCAATTTTCATGTATGTGATGCACCATATTCCTCCTCAGAAACATTTGAAAGTTATGCAGGAAACTGCTCGTGTTTTGAAAAAAAATGGTAAAGTAATAATTGTTGAACCGGACACAAAATCACAATTTGATTTTGTGTGGGATAAAATATTTTTTTCAAAAAGTTTTTTTGGTTATTTTAATCTTAAAGGAAAATACAAACTTACAAAAAAAGGTGCGATGCGATTTTTTGAAATAAAAAAAGAAGAAATTGAAAATATTGTTTTTGAATATGAAGGTGAGGTTGAATGAAAATAGCAATTTTTTCAGACGGTTATTTTCCACAAATAAATGGTGTAGTTACTCAGATAGATAATACTCATAAAGAGCTTGTTGCAAGAGGCCATAAAGTCATGATTGTTGCGCCTTCATCAAAAAAGAAATTTATTGAAGATAAAAAATACGATTCGAAAATTTTTCTTC
>CAYMWD010000039.1:0-7357 GCA_964394025.1 uncultured archaeon
TAATGCTGCAAAAGTAATGACTGCTCTTGCTGAAGAAAATAAAAGTGTTGTTGTTATTGAACATGATCTTGCAGTGCTAGATTATTTGAGTGATTATATTCACTTGCTTTATGGTAAAAAATCAGTTTATGGGATTGTTTCAAATCCTAAAAGTGTAAGAAATGGAATTAATGAATTTTTAGATGGTTATTTAAAAGATGAAAATGTACGTTTTAGAAAAAAAGAACTTAAATTTTCAGTGACCCCTTCAACAGATTTTAAAACAAAAAGAATTGCAGCAGAATACCCTAGCATGAAAAAGAAATTTCGAGATTTTTCGCTTGAAATAGAAGGGGGGAATCTTCGTGAAGCAGAAGTTCTTGGGGTAATGGGGCCTAATGCAATTGGAAAAACAACTTTTGTAAAAATGCTTGCAGGTGCTGAAATTCCTGATAAAGGTTCTATAGAAATTCCTCTTAAAGTTTCGTACAAACCGCAATATCTTGTTCCTGAAAAAGGAATAACGGTATCAAATTTTATTGATTCGCAAGATATTGATAAATCTATTTTCAAAAATGAAGTTGATAGGCGTCTTGATATAACTTCAATTGAAGATCATTATCTAGATGAAATTTCCGGCGGAGAATTGCAAAAAGTTGCTGTAAGTGTAGCTCTTTCACGAAATGATTCTGATTTAGTTCTTCTTGATGAACCTACTGCATTTGTTGATGTTGATGATAGACTTGCAATGGCAGATACAATTCGTTCAGTGATAGATTCTAAGAAAAAAATTAGTCTTGTTGTTGATCATGATATTTTATTCCAAGATTATGTTTCAGATAGATTAATTGTTTTTGAAGGAGAACCATCAGTATATGGAAAAGCAGAAAAAGCAGTTTCAATGCATGAAGGGATGAATAAATTTCTTAAAAGTATGAAAGTAACTTTTAGAAGAGACCCTTCAACAGGAAGGCCTAGAGCGAATAAATTTGGCTCACAGCTTGATCAAGAACAGAAAAAAACAGGCGAATATTATTACACGGTGTAGAGATTCCCATGTGTTCAGTTATAGGAATTTATTCAAAAAATTTAGGGGATGTTTCACAAAAAGCACAAGAGCTTCTTTCTGTGCTTAAACATCGAGGTCCAGATGGCTTTGGGGTTAAATCAAAAAATTTTGAATTAAAATCTAAAAATTATTCTGATTTAAAAAAAATTCCTAAAACCAATTTTATTTTAGGTCATGGTTTACTTTCAACAACAGGTTATTCTTTTCAACCAATTACAAAAGGAAATGTTTCAATTTCTCATAATGGTCAAATTTATAATTTTGAAGATTTTTTGCAAAAAAAGTCAGAAAATCCTGCGTCTGATTCAGAGGTTATTGCTGATTTTTTTTCAAAAGAATTGAGCAAAAAAAGCATTACAACTGCTGTAGAAAATTTTGTGAAAAAAGCTTCTGGCGAATATTCTATTGGATTTATTTACAAAAATAAAATTTTTGCTTTTCGTGATATTTTAGGGTTGAAACCTCTTTGGTTTGGTGAAAATGATTCTGTTGTTGCTTTTGCATCAGAACCTGCAGCTTTAATGAAAATTGATATTCAATTTCCTCAGCCTCTTTTACCTGGTTATTTGCTTGAAATAAGTTCTAAAGGAGCAAGCACAAAAAAAATTTTAGGAATCGAATTTCTGAAAAAAAACATTTCTAAAAAACACTCTTTTGATTCATTTAAAGATGGGTTTGAAAAAACGATTTTTGAACAAACAAAAGGGCTCAAAAAAGCAGCAGTTCTTTTTAGCGGAGGGGTTGATTCTTCATTAATTGCAAAAGCAGTTTCGAAAAATGTAAAAGAGACAATTCTTTTTGTAGCGGGCGTCAAAGAAAGCCCTGATGTTAAAGTTGCTAAAAAAACAGCAAAAGAAATGAATCTTCCGCTTGAAATAATTTATTTGGATGAAAAAAACATTTCTTCTCTTGCATTTAAATGTATGAAATATCTTTCATTTTTTGATGAAATGCAAATTGGTATTGCAGTTCCTGAACTTGCTTGTGCTGAAAAAATAAAAGAAAAAGGGATAAGGGTTGTTTTTTCTGGCCAAGGAAGTGATGAAATTTTTGCAGGTTATTCATCATACATTAAGGCTCTTGATAAAGGCGGTTTCAGCGAGGTTGAAAAAGAACTCTGGTTTTCTCTTTCAAGAATGTGGAGCAGAAATTTTCATAGAGATGATATCATTTGTTCGCGTGAATCTCTCGAACTCAGAGTTCCTTTTGTAGGGCTTGGATTTTTAAAAGAAGCAATGGCTTACCCTGCTGAAAAAAAAATTCTTTCAAAAAATGATTTAATTAGAAAACATCCTATACGAGAATTAGCTGAATTTTATGATGTGCCTAAAAGCGTAGTTTTAAGACTTAAAAAAGCAATGCAATATGGTTCTGGTTCGCAAAAAATTGTTTCTAAATTATTCAAGGGAAATTAAGGAAATTCCCTTATTCCTGTTAAAGTATCTTCCAAATAGCAGGTGAAATCAGGCGGGCTTCCTTCTCTTCCTCCGTCTTTAGTAAATTCAAAATTTATTTTTTGTTTAATAATTAAATTCCCTGAAGTAACACTACATTCCAGTTCTCCGTTTTTAATATCATAAGCGCCTGGATTAACAGTCATATTTATTATTTCACAACCCATTGATTCTGCAATTTCATTCAATCTTGCTATCACTGGCCTTGGGCCTCCTACATTACATGCAGGGGGACTCATATTGTCAAAAAAAACATCAGAAGTTGCTTTATCTAACAATCTTATTGTATTATTCATTTTTATGTTAAGTTCTCTTGCAGTTTGCATTTTTGTCAATGAATCTTCATTTTGCTGTGAGTTAAGCGAAGCACTTATTGTAAAAAGAAGCAGAGTTATTACTGCTCCTGCAACAAGGATTGTAAGAATCCCTTTTTCATTCAAGGCGTGCATTCAACCACCTTTACTTTTTTATCATTTAAACCATTGTCGTATTCATAAATTGCTTTGCAAACTGTATTGTTGGCTGAGCTGTAATTAGTTTCGTCTCCTCCATTATAAAAAGAACTCAATGCTTTATCTGCTGAAGAAGTATAAGACTGCATTCGTTCTGCTCCTTTGTGCGGCTCAGAAGAGCTGATTAAAACAATTCCTGCGAATAAAGTAACTATTAATCCTAATGCGAGTATTGCATCTGTAGTGAATAATACTCCTTTGTTCATTCTTTCCATATTTTCACCGTTAATTCTCTTTCTTCAAAAATAGAGCATGTTGATTCAACGCAAGTTTCAAAATCCATTTTTGAAATATTATTGGGTCCTAAAAGTATCCTTCTGCTTACAACTGAAATATCCTTAGCAGTTCCTGTAAAATCTGTTTCACAACCAACCGGCGGTGTTATTGTACCATCACTGCTAATAAAACATCCAAAACCATTGGGAATCAAAAGTTCTTTTTTGTTAGTTCCTGAAAAATTAAAACTTGAGATGCATCCGTCCAAATCATTGTATCCTTGTAATTTGAACGAATTTTCTATTTTACAATTATAATCTTGCACAAGAATATTGCTAGAAGTAAGTGCAATTGAATCAATTGCTGTTTGAAGCCTTGCTTCTTTTTCCCCATAAACTGAAAGCTCAAAAAAATGAAGTAACATTCCAATAGCAAGAACTGCAACAGTTACTGATATTAAAAAGTCAAGTGAAAAAAATTGTCCTTTTTCATTTTGTTTCATTTTTTTACCTCGTTATTAATATTGTTGTTCCGCAAGCATATTCATTGCCGGGTGTTGAAGATATTGGATTGCCGTTTATATTAATTCTACTTAAATCAATATTTTCATATTTTTTTGAAAAACCATTCGAATGAACTTCTATCCGAGATACTCCTGAAGGATTATTTTCAAATTTAAGAATACATTCAATAGTTTCAGAGTTATTAGTAAGATTAATATTGGGGATTATATAAATTGCTTCTCCGCCATATGTTCTTATTACGCCCACAGTTGAGTAGGCATCAATCAGAACTGCATCAAGTCCGTGTTCAAGTGTAAGTTCATTTAAATTATTGTTCATGCCATCAAGGTAAAGTGTCATGCCTGCAAAAAAAGAAAGTGCAGCTACAAATGCAAGCAAAAAATCAATGCTTATCTGGCCTTTTTTTGATTCAATCATTTTATTCATTAACGATTTTCTATTATTTAAACTTACTCGATTATTTTAATAGTAGTCTCTTTGCCGTTTTCATCAAATGCAGCAATAGTCTCAGCAGTATAAGGATAAGCTATTATGAGGTGTATTTTTCCTGTTTTTTTAAATGAATTAATGTCTGCTTTTGAAGGGCTGTTGTTTCTTGAAGGGTGAGAATGAACTGTGCCAATTATTGTTCGGTCAAAAGGAACAAGGTCAAGTCTATAAGATGAAAAATTTTCACCATAAATTGCAGGTACTATAACAAGTTCAGTTATTACTTCGTTTTTCCCGCCTAACATTGAAAAAAATTCTTGCGGAAAAACATTTTTTGAAGCCTCTATTATTGATTCAACTGTAATTTTCTTTATGGAGTACATACTAATCTTTTCTCACAATACAGCTATATATATGCTAGTAGAACTAATTTTAGTTTTATAATTAAAACCCAATCCCTAAATAATAAAGAAGAGTAGGAAACATCAAAAATGACATTGAATTACTTCTTCTTATTTTATTGTCAATGCTGAATGAAGTTATACTTGCTGCACTTGCTGATGCAATTAATCCAATAATTCCTGAAAACCAAAATACAATTAAAACTAATGCAAAAATCACAATCAAATTTATTTTTTTATAATTTATTTTGTTTATTTTTTTTGCGTATTTTTTTGCAAGTTTTTCAGTCACTATTGCGGCTATTCCTGCACTCCCTATTAGTGCTGCTCCAAAAATTAAAAAAGCATTAATTTCAATTTTAGTTATTTGAGTTAATGCTGCAGTCATTCCGGTTCTTGTTTTCCCTAAAATATAAAAAACAATTAAACTAAACAACAAATTTGCGCTGTTGATTCCTCCAATCATGCTTAGATATTCTTTTTTTTCTGTTCTGATTAATTTTCCTGCTACAAATGCTGCGTGGCTTGGTCCGATTCCAGGAAAAACGGAGATTATTGTAGAAATAAATGCTGCAAAAATTCCGCCTCTAATTTTTTGTGATTCAAATGAAATTATCTGTTCAGGCACTTTAGTATTTTTGATTAGTGATTGGAAAAGAGATGGAAATGCAAAAAAGCCAGTTACTAATGCAATTATGCTGTTAGCTATACCTAAGTTTAATGTTATAATTCCTAAAATTCCAGACAACAATATTACCAGTATTGTTTTTTGTTTTTTTTCTTCAGAAAAAATCATTATTGTAAGAGTTATAATTAAAATTGCAGGAATTAGATAGGGTATTATTTCTGAATAATTTATTATTGCGGATAAAAGAAATGGAGCTAAAAACAATGCTGCAATTATTGCTATTATTCCCCCTGTTACTGTAAGCATTATTGCTTCAAATCCTTTTCCGTTAAGTAACATTTCATGGCCTGGGAGAATGCTTAGAAAAGAATCTTCTGATGCGGCTCCAAGAAAAATATTCGGAATTGCATCAACAAAAGAATGAGTTGTGCTCATAGAAACAACAAAAATTCCAAAACAAATTGGATTTCCAAAAGAAAAAGACACAGCAATCATTGCTATTGTATTTGCGTGAATTCCTGGGACAAGGCCAGTAAATATTCCCATCAAAATCCCGAAAAGAAACCAACAAATTTCATCA
Source organism: uncultured archaeon (assembly GCA_964394025.1). Taxonomy (GTDB): domain Archaea; phylum Iainarchaeota; class Iainarchaeia; order Iainarchaeales; family Iainarchaeaceae; genus PCWY01. Next base: position 5,793 of record CAYMWD010000039.1, read on the forward strand.
ATCAATTTTTTTCACTTCAGCAATTATCAATTCAAGATTTTTATCGTATAATTCTATTTTGCCTTTTACTTTTGCAAGAGTTCCATTTCTTATTTTCGAAACTTCTTCTAAAGGGGGTGAAAAATAAACACATTTTATTTTCGAATCATTTTCAAGATAAAAGAAAATAGTTTTTTCTGAAATTTTCAAATTTTTTATTTCTCCGACAATACTAACAGACATTCCGATTTGAGAAGAATCAATTTCTGATATTTTAGAAATGTGTGCTTCAGGAGTAAGAAAAACTAATAGAAGCATTCCTGTAATCGAAGTTATAATTGCTAATTTTTGGAAATTTTCGTGGCTTAATTGCATTATAAAATAAGAAAATAAACTAATAAAAATACGACGATTGACGAATTAAGTGCAATTTACTGTTGTGCCTGTTGTTTCTTCTTCAAAGGTTATTGTTTGTATTAGTTTTAGTGATTCTGCTCTTTTTATTGCGTTACAAAGTGCTGTGAGGTCATCAGGGCTACTTTTTGGAAGGGTATCCATAATCACTTTCAAATTTCTTGTACTGCTAGAATCTTCGATTTCTATTTTTTTTAGGGTATATTTAGTGTCAATTCTACTAAGCTCTCCTATTAGTTCTTGTCTTATTGATGCTGTTGCAGTAACGCTATCTTGAACTTTGGTAAATTTTGAGATTGTCACTATGCTAAGAATAACAATTAATGCTAATACAAAAACCACTTCTACACTTGTTTGCCCTTTCATTAAATCACATTAAACATTAATTATTGTTAAATTCCCTGTTGCTAATTTTTCAATAATAATATCGCTTGTGTCTCCTTCAGCTAGTGATGGAAAAAGTCCACACCCTGAATTTGCGGCAGGTACATTTGTTTCAATAATTTTAGTACATTTACTTGAATCAGCAGGAGCATCATCGTCTAATTCGCATGCTTTTACTTTTGAAGTTGAATTAGGAATATAACTCATTTTTATTTTTGCATTTGCGGTTGTTGTATCGCAAGTTATTTCTGCTCCATTAGGCCGAGCAACAATAATTGTTTGTCTTGTTCCTGTTCCTGATAAATAAACATATTCCATTGTGTCTGCTATTTTTTCAGCAGACAATCTTACTTTTGCAAGATTAGCCGTGTCTTCAATAGATGTTGCAGAACTATCTGCTGCTGGCTGTATTATTGTAGTGATGTACATCAACACTACTACTAGTATAAGAAGAAATTCAATTGTTGCTTGTCCTTTTGTATTTTTCATAATATCACATTCCACAAAAAATCCCCTGTAAGTTGAAGAACAAAATATGCTAGAAGAATTGCAGGAACAAAAGCCATTGTTTTTCTGACTTTTATTATGTGCGGTATCTTTCCTTCTTTTGCCATTTTTTGAAGTTCTTTTACTTCCTTTTCTTCAATGCCTCCTGCTTGCATAGGGCTTGAAATAACTCTGCCTTCTATTTTAAAATTCTGCAGTGCTTTTTCTATTTTATTATCCATTAACTGCTTAATAACTTTTTTTATTGACGGTCCTTCTACAAATTCTACTTTTCCATTTTT
>CAYMWD010000040.1:0-7140 GCA_964394025.1 uncultured archaeon
AATGTTGAGTGGCATGAACCACAAGTGAAATAATAGTCATGGCTTTGCCATATTGGAATTATCCAGAATATTTTTGTTGTTTTAACAATTTTGAAAAACAAAAAGTTTGCTTTCTTTTTACATTGTGGACAAGTTTGTTCAACAATCCCCAAATCTTTTTTTTCTGGATAAGTGCCCCATACTAAAAACATTATATTCCCCCCTCTTTTAGAAGTTCTTTAACTTCTTCTAAATGTTTTTTTGCTTCTTTTAGTCTAAGTTGTCTCATTTTTTCTAAATGGTTTTTATCTATTTCAGGAGGAAAAGGATTTCCTCTGGAATCTATTTCTTCTAAAGAAACTTTTTCCTCTAATTTTTCGCAGGCTAAATAAACGGTAACCATAGGTGTTACTAGTTTGTTTCTTTTTGAATAATCTGCAACACAGATTTTTGTGTATAACTTTTTTGCTTCTTTTTCAATTTCTTCATTAAATTTCCCGATTTTGCATATTCTTTCAATTCTTAATTTTACAGGGTCAAGCCCTATTAGTAATCGTTTTTTCTGTTCTTCTGTTAATTTTTCCATTATATTGCCTCCCCTGTTTCCTTTATTTTAGTAATAATTTCATTTAATATTTTTTCATAATTTCCTTTCAATTTATTTGGGTCTGCATAATCCTTAAAGAAAGGGTATATTTTATCAAAGTCACCTTTGTAATAATTATATTCTCCGCCTTCTTTGAACAAATCATCAATTGCTTTAATCATTTCAGCATCCCCTATTTCTTCAGCCATCTTTTTGTTATATGCTAATTCTGTAAATTGTTTGTTTTGCGCTAAATCTTCTAATTCTCTATATGAAATTGCAGTTCCATTTTCATATGCCATTTTCTCGATTTTAATTCCTTGTATAAATTCATCTTTGTTTTTTAATGTATTTTTAGCTAAGACATCTGCATTAAGTTCATCAAACCAACTAATATATTTATAGTCCATTGAGCCAGCTATCTCTTTTGCACTTTTTCCGCCAGCTATTTCATAAATTATTTTAGCATGAGAATATTCGTGTGGTGCTTTTGACATTTTTATTAAATTTGGATTAGTTAAATCTCCAATAATAATTTCTTTATAGAGGGGATCATAGGCTACAAGATCTTCGCCCTCTATAATTTTAAATGATACAATGTGCTCAGCCGATTTTCCAAATGCATTTTCTGAGTTTCCTATTCCTTCAAGTATTTTTATTTTATCTGGGTCGGTGAAAGGCAAATCGTTCCAGTTTCCCCCTTTTGCTAAAAATGTACTTAATCCGCCTACTGCATCAGAACTCCACCTTAATACTTTATTGTTTTCGATTATCTCTTCTGCTATTTCTCTAACGTGGTTATATTTCAGAAGTCTTGTATATCCTCTTGATGATTCTACTGCCTCAATTCCTTCGTCCCCTCTTCTTGCAATGAATAGTGCCATGTTCCCAATCAATTCTGGTGATTGTTTTAATGTGTCTAGTGCGGGTTCTAACACTGCTTTTCCTAGTGGTGCTACTGCTGTTTTGAGAGTTGCTTTTATTGTTGATAGGCCAACATCTATTACTTCTACTCCTGGCAATGCGAGTCCTGCTGAGCCGATTGCTGCTCCATAGCCTGCTAGATCATATGCTGAGGCTAAGTGTATAAATCCACATATAAAGTGGTCTGCTGCGTCCATTGAAGAACCTTCGTTAAGATATTGTGCGATGCATTTTCCTTCGTCAACTGCGTCAGCAACAAGTTCAATAACCGGCAGTGTATTGCAAACTACATTTACTCCTATTTCCGCGGGACTCATTTCTTCTGTAAGTCCTATGCATGCTGCTACCATTTCCCCTGAGTTTATTGTTGTTCCTGTTGTGTAGCCGTACATTGTTCCGTTCAAAACATCATCGCCAAAAGCATGAATCGGAGATTCTCCGAGTGAAAGAGATTCTTGTTTCAAAATAAAAGCATAATTTTTGTACTGTGCAGTAGGAGTAACCCAAACACTTCTTTTTATTCTATAATTTGCAAGACCATCATCAAAGAATCTTTCGCATGCAATTGCATTGTTGTTTTCAGGAGTTCCAATAAGTACAAGCATTTTGTCATTAAGTGGGTGTCCTAGATAATTGTTGCATACTATTTCTGATGATTTGTATTCTTCAACGAATATCACATTTTCCATTGCAAGTACTTCATTTTTAATATTTCCAATTAATATAGCGAGATTTGAATCAGGAACAATAGTATCTGGTACAACAAATGCTACAATATGATTAGGCATTAAAAGTTCCATGTCTCCTAGGCTAAGTGTTGATTTAGCCGAATACGCTTCGTCAGAAAATACTATTTGTTGTCCTTCAAATGTTGGGTTTAGCATTCTTGCTTGCGGCACAACAAAATCATCTCCTACTATCATTATGTGTTTGCAGTAGGTTGGGTTGCATTTTTGTTTTGCAAATGCTGATATGTTTTGCACGTAATTGTTTACGTTTCCTATTGTTGGGTTTGCAATTGTTTCTGAATAAGTTGAGAATGAACTCCATGGTCTTTCGCCTGTTTCGTTTCTGTATTTTGCTAAATCATATACTGCGCCTTGGTGGGCAAATGCGCGTAAATATACTTTTTGCATTAGTGCATCTATTTCTGTGTTTGAAGAAAATCTTTGTTTGAGTGCACCTGAATCAGTGAGGATTACCATTTGAGGTAATGCTACATTTACTGTTGCAGTGTAATGTTTTGCTCCGTTTGTAACAAATATTTTGTATGGTTTTCTTGATGCGTTTGAATCAATTGTAAAGTCACAGTAATTGTTTCCTGAAGAAAGAGTAATAGTTGAATCAGAATAACAAGAATTTAATGGAGTTAATCCATTAGAATCATAATTGAGAGTAATAGTAATTGTGTTTGTTGTGTTGTTTTTTAGGTTAATTGTAAAATTATCGTTTGGTTGTTTGTAAACTGCTAATCCAACAGGTGCATTTTCTATGCTGAATGCTATTTCATTTGTTGTTGTGTCGCAGTATGCTGCACCATCATCGGCATCAACACATACTCCTGTATAACAGCTTTCGTATAATTTTTTGTAACTGTAATTCGCAGAATCATAATAACATGTTTCTATTGTTTGGTCGTGGCAATAACTTTTTCCAGCATCTATTGCAGGGCATTGGTCAGTTCCAGGAACAACACAAGCAGCATCAAAACATTTTTGTTCTGCAGAACAAGTTTGTTTTTGTAGTGTGTCTGTTATTGGTTGTTCACAATAACTTTGTTCTGTGCCTGAATTAGTGCAGGTTCTTGTTACAAAATCCTGCATTACATGTCCGTCTTCTGATGAACAAAATGGTTCACCAGTCCAACCTGAATAACCACAATCTGCATCAGAATAACATGTTACTGGGTCAGATACACAGCTTTTTGAAGAAATATCACAAATTTGATTAGATTCACATGGCTTGTAAGTTTGCCATTCATCTTCCCATTCTGTTAATCCATTACAAGTTGCATTTGAGCCTGAGCAATATTGGTTTGAATTTCTGTATTGCACATCTGCTCCTTTTAATGCACCGCCAGTAAGAGGTTGACATCTGTATTCAACTCCAACATCAATTGAACATACTGTTGTATCAGGTCTAAATGTATTGTATGTTGTATTACAACAATCTCCTGAAGTACATCCTTCTATTACTTTGAATACATTTGAAGCAGTGTATTCATTAATGTATTCTGGTGTTTCACAAGAATAACTTGAACTTGAATGACAAGAACCATCATATGTTTGACCTGAACAATTCATCCATGAAAGAGCAGTAATATTATAGTAACCTAAAGGTGCATCAGTTGGAATTGCGTATGAAAATGAAACATCTTTTCCAAGAGTTGCTGGTTGCCAATATTCCTGAGGGGCAGTATCACATAAATATGAATTATTTTTGATTCTTAATGCGCCTTTATACCAATCTGAGTCAAATGCAATAGGGTTATTGTATTTTGCAATAAGAGTAATTTCTTTTCCTCTGCCTATTTCACCTTGAGGACTAGTTCCTTCTGCTCTTACTGAAACTGGTTTGGATATTTCTATTTCAAATTCTTCTAATGTATTGTAATCTGTTGTGCCTTCAACAACATTAAGAGTTATTGTGTGTGAAAGAATATAATCATCAATTGCAATAAGCAATTCAGTAGTATTTTTTCCAATTGAAAGTGAACTTTGGTCTGCACTAATAAGTATTTGTGCTGAATTTCCTGCAAAAATTTCTCTAGGATATCCAACAAACAACCAATCAGCACATACGTGTTCGCGTATTTTTGCAGTATCATTACTTCTGTTGAACAATCTTAAAGAAATGTTAAATTTTTCATCTTCTGTTCCAATTGTTATTGTTGTTGGTGTTCCTGTGAATGCTATTGTTTTGGAATTAACAAGGTCTATTTGAGCTAAAGCTTTATTTGCATCAATTAATCCAAAACCGTATAATTCATCCTTTCCTTTTACTCCTAAATCAAGTGCACTTGAAGCAATCAAATTTTTTACTTCAGAAGGTAATAGTAAAGGATTTTTTTCAAGAATTAATGATGCTACTCCTGAAATTACTCCTGCACTCATTGATGTACCTGATTGTGTTGAATAAGAACCATTTTTGGATGAACTTGTAATGTTTACTCCCGGAGCAGTAACATCTGGTTTTATTCCATATCCCTCAACATATCCTCTTGAAGAAAAACCAGCTGTTTTGTTATTTTCATCTAAAGTTCCTGCAGTAAAAACATAAGCCGAACTCCCAGGGTATGTTAAACCAGTATATCCTCCGCATTCAGGGCTTGGAGTTTCATATCCACAATTTCCTGCTGATGAAATTATAAGTACTCCGTTTGATTCAGCTTCAATTAATGCATTTTCAAGAGGAGACCCTTCAAAATCTCCTATTGCACCTAAACTCATGTTGATTATTCTTGCACCATCATTTGTTGAAGTGTCATTATCGGGGTTTAAAGAAAAAGAAATTGCTTGTATTATTGATGAAATTGTTCCTTTTCCATTTGCATTCATTGCTTTTGCATTTATTATTAATGCTTCTGATGCTACTCCATTGTAACCTTCTTCTTTTGATGAACCTGCAATTATTCCTGCTATATGTGTTCCATGACCCTGCAAATCATCTGCAGTTATATCGCTTGAAAAATTTGCCTGTGCAATTACTCTGCCTTCAAGCATTGGGTGATCAGAATCAACTCCTGTATCTATTACTGCAACCCTTATTCCTCTTCCTCTGTAACCAGATTCTCTTGCAGAATCTGCATTTATTTGAGGGATTGTTTCCGAAAGAAGTATACTAAGTTCTTTGTCTTTTGAAATTCCTTTTATTTCAGAATTTACTGCAATTGAATTTACAATATTTTCTGGTATTTCTGCAACAATAATATTTCCAACTCTTGTTGCAAAATCAATTGTTCCGCCTAATTTTTTTATTTTTGCAGAAGCACTTAAAATTTGTTCATTCGAGTTCACTTCTATTATTACTTTTGTTTTTTTAGAAGAATCTAAAAAAGAATCTTTTAATTTTTTTGAAACATCAGGTTTTGCTCCGTTTGACTGAGTTCCAAAATCAGTTTGTGCAATTGGAACTGATGCAAGAATTTCATCAGAAACATTCACAAAGGTTTCTTCACATCCGATGCAATTTTCATTTGCTTGTTCAATTTTTTTTTCTAAAAAATAACTTATTTCACTTTCATTTATTCCAAAATACTTTTCTTCAGGCTCATAAGGTTCTTCTGTTTTTTTTCCATCTTCGCCTGTTTCATTATTTTCATTTTCTTGGTTATTTTGTTCTGAATTATTGTTTCCTGAATCAGTAGTATTATTTTCGTTAGAGCCACCAGAAGCTCCCGAACCGCTTGAGCCTCCGCCCCCTCCTCCGCCTGAGCCGCCGCATGCTTTGTGCCAGTCAATTCCTAGTGTGAGTGCTTTTTTTCTCATTGCAAGGCACTCTTCTGCTTTTTTCCTTAAGAAAGGGTTTAGTTCATCAAGACATTTTCCTCCATAAAATTGTTCCATTTCAGGGCATCTGGTGTTTTTTTCTTCTCCAAGGTCAGCTACTGAAAATTTTTCTTCTTTTTCAGAATTAATTTCTCTTGTTTTTGAAGGTGAATAAATTTCTTTTACTGAATCTCCAGCTTCATTAATAATTCCTTGAATTTCTTCTGCGAGTGCTTCAGGTTCTGCTTTTTCAAGTACAACCATTGCTGTATTGCTGAAAAAACCAGTGCTGTTTGCAAAAAGAATGAGTAAAAATACAAGAAGAATGCTAGAAATAACTGAAACAGTAATCCATTTTTTTCTTTTATTATTCATACTAACTCCTTGTTTATTTCTTTGTGATACAGAGTCCTGATTTCCTGTATGTCATAATACTTGAATGTTTCATTTGAGTCAGGCGCCATGCATTTTTCCTTGCCTTGCTCGTAAACAATATTTCCGTTGAGTTTTTCTTCGCAATATTTTTGTTTTTCATTAGCAATACACCCTGAAAGTGCTAATGCTAAAATAAGGAGAATTACAAAAATCCATTTTTTTCTTTCATTTCTGTTCGCTTTTTTTAGAGTCATTTTAGTTCACTTTTATTTCGCTAGTATTGGAATCATTATTTTTTTTTTCTCACTTCTAATTAGTTCTGAAATTGTTTCAGCAAAATTTTCGCAATAATAGAGTTCTGAGTTTTTTGAAATTATTTTTTGTTCGCAAAGAGAATTTATTGATTCATATAATTCTGAAACCTCTAATCCTGTTTCATAATGAATTCTGCTGAAAGAACCTGCTTTGAGTTTGTATAAAGCATTGAGTATTTTTGCTTCTGAAAGTGATATTTTGTTTGTTTCTGCTAGTTTGTATAATGCTGTTTCTATTACTTTCACCATCAAAACCCCCGTAAAGATGGATTTCGCTTTAATATTATTCCCCCTCCGAAGAGGGGGATTAGCGAACAGAGACCGTTGATCAACAATCGATCTGTAATAGGACTCCTGTTTGGAGTCTTAATATACCTGCGGTTGATTGGCAATCAACCATTTGGTTGATTTTTGTGTAAATGAGAAGTAAAAAATAAATTTAAAATTTTAAAGTAATTAATAATATTATGAATGA
>CAYMWD010000041.1:0-7127 GCA_964394025.1 uncultured archaeon
TCCCTGAATCAATTACATCTTTATCTGTAAAAATTTTATTCATTTTTCTTTCACATTTTTGTAAATAATTACAGTAAGGTAAGTGTACCACATTGTTGAAAGTGCTGAAATAAGTATTTGGCCTAATGTTGAAATTACAGTTGCAGTAAAAAGAACCCCAATCCATATTCCAATTTCTTTTCCAATTTCAAAAAGAGCAAAAGTTAATGCTCCGCCTAAAATAAATGTTATTGCTGTTATGACAAAAAATTGAATAAAAATATGCAATGCTTTTCCTTCGGTTAATTCCCATGATTCTTGTACTGTTTCTTGTATGCTCAAATTTTCTGAATAAAAAACAGGGAAAGAAAGCATAAGTCGAATTCCGTTTCTTATTACTGCAATAAAATAAAAAATTATCAAAAGCCATATTGAAATTCCAATTACTTTTGCAAGGTCAAGAGAAATTGGAATGATTGCAATTTGTATAAATGTAAGAATTATTGTAAGTGCAGGCGCTAATAATAATTTTTTCTGCTGCCATGAAAAAAAAGCCGAAAATACTGTTGCAACCATAAGCACGAAAGAATGAAGCATTTTTTTAGTATCAAATTTTCCAGATTTAATTCCAAATTGTTTCATTGCAATTCTTATTAGCAAGAAATAAATGTACACAGTAATAAAGGAATAAATAACCATCAATGGGCTGAGCATTAAATTAACATTAATATATTTTTGAGTAATATCTGGGTGCATATTTTCAGGCAAATAAATTCTTGAAAAAAAATCATCGCCTATAAAATATTGAAGCATTGCAATTGTAATTCCTGCTAATGCAAGTTGCAGTACAATAAGTGTGAAAAATAATTTTTTAGATTCTTTATTGTTCCACCATTTTGAAAGACATTCATTAATATTTTCAACAATTCTCATTTTTTTTCCCTATGAGTAATAAATTTTGTAATTAAAAAAGCTTCCTTGTTACTGCAAGTAAAAGTATAATAATAAGAACTCGCTAATTATTGTCGAATAAAGCATTGTATATAGTGGTAATATGGCTGAAGGCGGGTACATTCTAAAAGAAGAGGGGGATAAAAAAGTTCTCATAATTGATGCGCGTGATACTTCTTATATTCCTTCAATTGCGGATGATAGAAATGCACGTTATCAAGTTCTTAAAGCTCTTTCAGAAGTTGATGCAAATCTTATTGTTCTTGCTGAAGTTTATGAACGAGTTTACAATGAAAATCAGACAAAAATGTTATCTGAAATTTCAGCAATTTATCAAAAATTTGATGTTGAAAGTGTTTGGAGTTACATACATTTAGGTGACCCAAAAATAGAAGCTGAAAAAGATTTTGGAATGCGTCACAATGCAATAGTAAAAAGTGCACATGAGGAAATTTTGTATGACCCGATTAATGCTTACATTCTTCTTCTTGAAGAAATTCAAAAAGAAAAAGCTCGTTTAGAATCAGTTCATGATGACAAAAAAAGTAATGTGTATCTTAAAACTCTTGTTTATGTAAAATCTGTTTTTGAATCTACAATTTTAATAAGAAAAGCAAGAGTTCTTCTTTCAAAACTTGAAAATGTTCCTGAAACTAACAGCATCTATAGAAGTTTTTTTGAAGCAGAAGTAAAGCCAAGTTTTATTGGTTCAAGAATTCTTCTTGGAGATGAAGATAGATTAGAGTTACTTGATGAATACACTGTGAAAGGTGCAAACGTTCAAATTTTCAAACATCCTAACAGGCCTGAAAGAATGTATTTCATAAATCTTCCAGAATATTCTCTTTCGCCTGAAAAATATTTTTTAGTAAGTAAAACAAAAGAAACAGTTGCAATGTACGCTCCTGGAAGAGCTTCTCTTTCTTCAATATCAAAAAGCAGACGTTATTTTGAAAGAATTTATCAATCAACAATAAAGGATATTGCAAAAAAGGAAAAGATTGATGTTTCAAATGAAGAAATTCTTGAATTAAGCGAAATTGTTGCAAGGTACACTGTTGGTTATGGTGTGCTCGAAGTTCTTCTTTCAGATAGAAAAATTACTGACATTTATATTGATGCACCAATAGGGAACAAACGTATTTACCTTGTTCATTCAGAGTTTGGAGAATGTCAGACAAATGTTATTTACACTCAAGATGAGGCTGATTCATTTGTATCAAAAATGCGTGCAATGTCAGGCAGACCATTTGATGAAGCACACCCTGTTCTTGATTTTGATTTGCCTGGTTTTGAAACAAGAGTGGCTGCTATAAATCCGCCTCTTTCTCCTGACGGAACTGCATTTGCATTCAGACTTCACAAAACAACCCCTTGGACTTTAGCACAATTTATTGATGTTAATTACATGACGCCTATGGCTGCAGGTTTGCTTTCATTTTTCATTGACAATCGTGCAACAATGCTCATTACTGGGAGTAGAGGTTCAGGAAAAACTTCGCTTATGGGTGCACTTATGCTTGAAATTTTACAAAGTCTTCGTGTAATTGTACAAGAAGATACTCTTGAGTTGCCCACTGAATATATGAAAAATATTGGTTTCAATATGCAACGGCTCAAAACAAGAGCTCCAATTGGAAACAAAGCAAATGAAAGTTCTGAAGTTTCACCTGAAGATGCATTAAGAACTGCACTTAGGCTTGGTGATTCTGCATTGGTAATTGGAGAGGTAAGAAGCAAAGAGGCAAAAGTGCTCTATGAAGCGATGAGGGTAGGTGCTGCGGGAAATGTTGTAATGGGAACAATCCACGGTGATTCTGCTTATAGTGTATGGGATCGTGTTGTAAATGATCTTGAAGTTCCAAATACTTCTTTCAAAGCAACTGATGCGGTTGTTGTTGCTCGTCCAATTAGATTTAAAGGTTCTATTGAAAGACACAGGCGTGTAACCCAAATTACTGAAATTAAAAAACATTGGACAAAAGACCCTTTGGAGGAAGGCGGTCTTCTTGATTTGATGCTTTATAGTGCTAAGGTTGATAAAATTGAATTAATCGAAGACAATCTTAAAGAAAGTGCAATGTTTGATAGAATCGGTAATTTGTCTGGTTTGAAAATAGAGGATATTTGGAAAAGCATTCGTATGAATGGAGAGTCAAAAAATTATTTGGTTGAACTAAAAAATGAATTTAAAATTCCTGATTTGCTTGAAGCAAAAAATACAGTTACTGCAAACAATAAACTTTTGATTTTCAAAGAAGAACAACTTGAAGAATTTGGGTCGGTTGATTATGAAGGACTTCTTGGAAAATGGAAAAATTGGGTAAGAAATGATCTTGTAAAAAGAGTACAAAAGAGGAGTAAATAATGCCTTTACAAAGACGAAAAAGAGCTACTATAGGCGAACTATATGACTCAATAAAAATTAATGAACGTGATTTTGAAAAAGGTCAAGGAAAATTAGTAAAAAAACAACATCATCCTTTTGTAAGATTATGTAAAAAATTAGCCGGATTTATGCCTGGGGCAGGAAAAGGCGCAGTTTTTAATGAAGAAAACAAAAAAGCAGTTGATTTTCTTAGGTGGGATTTATCTCCGGAAGAATTTGCAGCAGCATCAAGTACGGTTCTTATAGGTTCAGTTTTTTTTGCATTTATTGTTGGAACAATTTTCATGTTCACTCCTTTAAGCGAAATTTTTTTAGCGCTTCAATTAACCGGTTTTGCAATTCCTGTGATGGCATTTATGCCTTGGCTTCTTTTAGCTGTTGGGGTTGTTTCATATTTTCAAAGTTATCCTGCTACAGAAGCACAAAAGGAAAAAACCCGTGCTCTTACATATGTGCCTGAAATAATGGGCTATATGATAATGTCCATAAAGCTTGTTCCAAATTTAGAAAAAGCAGTTGAATTTGCTGCAGAACACGGCAGAGGAAAAATTGCCGATGATTTTAGAACACTAATGTGGGAAGTTCAGATTGGTGTTCATAATTCTCTTTCTGAAGGGCTTGATAAGCTCGCATATCGTTGGGGTGAATATAGTGATGAGTTCAAAAGAGGGTTGATGAGAGTCCGTGATTCAGTTATTGAAAGCAGTGAATCAAGAAGATATTCTTTGCTTGATAAAACCATGGAAGAAATTCTTGAAAACATTCGAATGAAAATGGAAGATTATGTTCGCGGTTTAAGCCAACCTACTACAATGCTTTTCTATGTCGGAATTCTTCTTCCTTTGCTTTTAATAATTATTCTTCCTGTCGGAAGTTCATTTTCAGGCACGCCTCTTGCTAATCCAATTGTCTTGTTTTTAATTTACAATATTATTATTCCTCTCATCATGGTTGTATTTGCATATAGTATTCTTCAAAGCAAACCCCCTACTTACCGTGTACCAATAATCCCTGATAATCATCCTGATTTGCCTCCAAAAGGACAGGCAATTATAAACGGAATAAAAATTGATGTAAAACTTGCAGCAATTCTTGTTTTGATATTTGGTGTTGCAATTTCAATAACCATTTCAGCCCAAGGGTTTCCGCCACAAGGAATTTATGATGCACTTGGGCTTGAAAAAATTCCACAAATTCTTGGGCCAGATAAACAAAAAGATTTTGTTTTAGGTTCTGCTGGAAAAAATGTAACCTACTTTGATGTGCCTGAAAAGTATGGCGAAGAAGGCGGGGGAGAACTTTATGTCGAATATATGAATCAATCACTTCGTTTTACTAATCCTGATGATTTATCAGAAGAAGATATGGCTATTAATTTCAAAAATGTAAAAACCAAAATTCTTTCAGAACAAAAAATATTTTTCTCTAAAAGCCAGAATGATATTGCACCTTATAATCTTGTTTTTGGTCTTTTAATGACTTTTTCTTTTGCAATGTATATTTACTTTTATTACAATAATATTTACAAAAGAAAATTACAACTCGAAGTTCAAGAAATTGAATCAGATTTTCAAGATTCGATTTATATTATTGCTTCAAGAATGGGTGAAAATAAACCAGTAGAAGAAGCTCTAAAAAGTGTAAGAGAATTCCTAAAAAATTCAAAAGCAACAAAAATATTTGACAAAACACTTGACAATATTAATCTTCTTGGAATGCCTTTAAGTCAAGCAATATTTGACAAAAATTACGGGTCTATTGCAAACATTCCTTCAGTAATAATTCGTGGAGCAATGAAAATTCTTGTTGACTCAGTAGCATTAGGAGTTAATGTTGCAGCAAAAACACTTATTTCACTTTCAATACAACTTCAAAATTCAGAAAAAGTAAACAAAATGTTGCAAGCACTCATATCAGATATTACGAGCACAATGAAAACAATGACTCTGTTTATTGCTCCTCTTGTACTTGGAATAACTACAAGTTTACAAAGAATAGTAATAGTAACAATGTCATCGATTGCATCATCTGATTTGTTGTCATCAAATCAAGGGTTTGATATGGGTACTTATGGTGATTCATTTTCAGGTATGAATATTTCTAATATAGTTTCTTCTGATTCAATTGCAAGCATTGCATCACCAACAGAATTCATACTTCTTGTTGCACTTTACATTATTGAACTTGTAATAATAATGACTTATTTCACTACTAAAATTGAAGAAGACAACGATCTTCTTGTAAAAATAAATATTGCAAAATTTCTACCAATTGCAGTAGCAATGTTTGTAATAAGCATACTGATTTCAAACTCTTTTGTGGGTGCTGCAATATGATAGAAGAAAGAGGGCAAGCATTTGATGCATATCGTCTTTTGATTGGGGCAGTAATGGGAATGCTAATTCTTGTAATAATTGTAAGTGCAATAACTTACTTTGAAGACCTCAGACTTGAAGTAAGTAAACAAAGATTTTATGACGGGCTTGATAATGCTGTTGCTCAACCTAATGGAGAAAAACTTTTTGTTGATAGTTTAGTCCTAAAAGAAGGTGAGCGTTTTTCATCTTCACAACTTGCAAGTTATATGGGCTTAGAAGACGAATGTGTTTTATTTGGTGATTCAGGGTCAGGTGCATTTTCTGGTGATGATGAACTTGTTGTTGTTGAAACCTATGTTTTAGCCAGCATGAATATTGTTTGTGAAACAAATTTTGATTCACCTTCTTGTTCTTGTGATGTATGCTGTACAATCTCTTTTGATGCGAATTAATTTTTAGAATTCTTTTTTATAATATTCCAATCTTTAGGCTTTGCAAATCTTTAGTAACCTTTATATATCTCTTAATCTGTCATAAATTAGTGATATTTTATGGATTCAAAAGGACAAGCATATAGTGTATTCAAACTGCTCATTGCAGCTGTTGTTGCAGGAGCAATACTGCTGATACTGCTTCAGACCTTGCAGGTTTTACCTTCAATTGGAAGTCAAAACCCTAACAGTTCTGCTGCAAACAGCGTAAAAAGTAAAATCAATGAGCCTGGGTTACCTCAGACTTTAGAAAACATTTCGTTCAATAATAATGATTCGTTGAACGCAAAAACAATCGCAAGTCAATCAAAAGCACTTTCACAAGAACAAATTTGTGTTAAAGTTAGTGACGAGGTTCCAAACGCAGAAAACTTTGAAGAATTAGGTGAGGACCAAGTTATAAATTACAAAGGGTCATTTGCACAAAATGTAAGACTTATTGTAATGTGCGATAGACAAGACGAACTTAGTGACTCGTGGGATTCATATAAGTATTCTGATACTTATGGTATTGGACCAGATGATTGTGGATACGATGGAGTTAATGGTTCATCAAAAGCTTGCTTTGTAGCAATAATACCAGATTAAATGAGTTTAATAGGTATCAGCTTTACTGATACCTTTTAATACTTCTTTTTCTATTAATTTTCTTTATGCAATTATTAAAATTTCTTTCAGAAGAAAAAGCACAGAGTGAATGGAATTCAGTTTACTTACTTATAGTTTTTGCAATTGCAGCAATACTTCTTATTGCTCTAATTAAACCAATGTTCAAACAAAGCCAAGAAATTGTAAAAAGAGACCCTATACTTAACAACAACTAAAATAATTTATTATTTAAGCAAAGAATAAATACTTCTTTCCCCTATTTCTTTCGAATGAAAATGAATCAGAAAGGACAAGAAGCAGCCCCTTTTGAATTAATGGTTGCTGTAGTGTTGATGACATTTGTAATAGTGATGGGTTTGCAAGCAATTGAAGTTCTAAATAGAACTGCTT
>CAYMWD010000042.1:0-7112 GCA_964394025.1 uncultured archaeon
AAATAATGGGTTGGATGTTAGATGAGTTTGAAAAAATAAAAGATGTAAAAGCACCCGGAGTAATAACTGGAAAACCTCTTTCACTTGGAGGGTCAAAAGGAAGAGCGTATTCTACTTCAATGGGTGGATACCTTGTACTTAGAGAATACCTCAAAAGCATAGGTAAAGATGAAAAAGATACTTCTTTAGCAATTCAAGGTTTTGGAAATGTTGGAATGCATTTAGCTAGAATTGCACATGAAAAAGGATACAATGTTGTTGCTGTTTCAGATTCAAAAGGCGCAGTATATGACCCTAATGGACTTGATATTCCTAAAATAATTGAAGAGAATAATAAAGGCAAAAGAATTCAAGAAATTGCATTCGGACAAAAAATTACGAATAATGAATTACTTGAATTAGATGTTGATGTTGTTGTTCCTTCTGCAGTTGAAAATGTAATCAACAAAGAAAACATGAAAAATATTAAAGCAAAAATAATTCTTGAGTTAGCCAATGGCCCTATAACTCCTGAAGCAGATGATTATCTTGAAGAAAAAGGATTTACAATTATTCCTGATATTCTTGCAAACGCAGGAGGCGTAGTTGTTTCCTACCTTGAATGGGTACAAAATGGTATCAATAGGTATTGGTCTGAAGAAGCAGTAAATACTCGGTTAGAAGAATACATGGTTAATGCATTCAACAGTATAATGGAAGAAAAACAAAAGCACAAATATTCTTTCAGAAAAATTTCTTACATTATTGCAATTCAAAGAATTTTGCAAGCCGAAGAAGATAGAGGAAATGTAACAAAGAAAAAAAAGAAGTGAAATTCACTTCTTTTTCCTAATTTTTTCAATTATTGTAATTGAATTTTTTAAACGAAACTAACATTTAAATACTTTATTAGACCCTTTATATATATGATTCCAATGCTTAGAAGGGATTCACTTTGGCACAAATAAGTCAATAAGGACAGCTTCTAGGGATCGGACTGAATCTATTTTTATCAAGTTCTTTTCTATCTACTCATGGCACTGGCAATAGCCACTGCAATGGAAAAATAATGGTTCGCGAAAAACGTGAGCGACGACCCGAAGGGGAGAGCGTCGTAAACGGGCGCAACCGTTTGGGGACATAGTATAGCCTGGTTAGTACGGTAGGCTCCAGACCTTCAGACGGGGGTTCGAATCCCTCTGTCCCCAAATCTTTTTCTTTCTCTTATGCCCTCTGAGGGCAGAGAAAATAAAAAGATTTATCAAAAAGAAAGAGAAAATAAACTATATCAAATAAAAAAAATTCTCGGATGTGAGTAGATTTGATGAAAGGAATTAGCCAATTAAAAAAAGCAAAAGAAGGAAGTATTGTTCCAATTTACGAGGAACACAAATTGAGTACTGATGCACTTGATTATTTTGCAAAAATATCGGATTATGGTACAAAAGAAAATTCGATTTTTTTAGAAAGTGCTGATATGATTACAAAATACGGTGAAAAGAGCATCGGCTCGGCTGAACCATGTCTTAAAGTCAAAGGAAAAGGACGAGAATTTGAGATTATTGCTTTGAATGAACTTGGTAAAAAATTCTTAAAAGAAATTAAACCTGATTTATTGTTTTGTTCTAAACTTGATATTGATTCAAATAAAATAATAGGGGTTATTGCAAAAAATACTGAAATTTTAAGTGAATCTGAACGTTTGAAAATGAAAACACACGCAGATGTACTTAGAGCAATAGCATTTAGACTTAAACCAACTTATGAACCTTTCAGAGTTTATGCTGGATTAATGGGTGCAATTGCTTATGATTTTATTGATAATTTTGAAGAGCTTCCTAAAAACAAAAAGGATATTCTAAAAGAGCCAGATTATGAAATGAATTTTTATGACAATCTTTTCATTGTTGACCATAAGAAAAAGAAAATTGTTTTTGTTGCAAATGCACTTATTTTTGATAAAAAAGATAAAGCAAAAGAACAAAAAAGATGTGAAAAAATAATTAAAAATTATGAAAAAACTCTTGCAAAAAAATTGAATAAACCTAAAGCAAAAAAAATTGTAAAAACAAAAATAACTACTGATACAACAAAAAAAGAATTTGAAAAAATTGTAACTGAATTGAAAAATAATGTACTTGAAGGAGATGTGTTCCAAGTTGTTCCATCAAGAACGATTACAACCACTTACAATGCAGAACCACTTGATATTTACTCAGCACTAAAAAAACTAAATCCGTCTCCTTACATGTTTTATTTTAAAAATACTTCTGGAATTTTACTTGGAAGCAGTCCTGAAACATTCATTAAAGTAGAGGGAAATAATCGTAAAAAGGTCGAAATAAGACCAATTGCAGGCACTAAACCAAGGGGAATTGTTAATGGGAAAATAGATCTTGATTTGGATTCAAGATATGAAGCTGAACTTAAAAATGATAAAAAAGAACTTGCAGAGCACACTATGTTGATTGATTTAGCAAGAAATGATGTTGCTCGTGTTTCCGAAGCAGGCACAAGACATTGTGATGAACCTTATATTGTTGAAAAATATTCGCATGTACAACATTTGGTTAGTAATGTTTCGGGAGTATTAAAAAAAGATTTAGATGCATTGCATGCTTATCTTGCTTCAATGAACATGGGTACGCTCACAGGTGCGCCAAAAGTAGAGGCAATGAAATTAATAAGACAAAAAGAAAAAACAAGACGAGGATTTTATGGCGGAAGTATTGGTTACTTGACTCCAAGCAAAGATTTTGATTCTGCAATTGTAATAAGAAGTATGTCTTTACAAAAAGGAAAAGCTTACATTCGTGCAGGCGCAGGAGTTGTATTTGATTCTGTTCCTGAAAACGAATTTTTTGAAACAGAAAAAAAAGCAAGAGCTTGTTTAAACGCAATTGAAATTGCAGAAAAAAATATGAAGGTGAAAAATAAATGACTAAAATTTTATTTATTGATAATTTTGATTCTTTCACTTACAATCTTGTTGATGAGTTTGAAAAGAGAAATTGCGAAGTAAGGGTTTACAGAAATAATATTCCTATGGAAAAATTAAGGAAAATAATTTTTAGTTTTAGCCCCCATTTAATTGTCATTTCTCCCGGGCCTTCAACTCCAAAAAAAGCAGGAAACAGCATTGCAATAATAAAAGAATACGCCGGAAAAGTGCCGATATTCGGGGTTTGTTTGGGCGAACAGGCAATAATAGAGGCATTTGGCGGAAAAGTGTCAAAAGCACCTGAAACTATTCATGGAAAGCCTTCTCAAATAACACACAATAAAAAAGGAATTTTTGATTCAATCCCAAGTCCATTTCAAGTGGGCAGATATCATTCCTTGTGCGGTACAAAAATTCCAAAAGATTTAGAGGTTACTGCAAAAACAGATTCAGGAATTGTTATGGCCGTAAGACATAAAAAGTACATTATAATGGGAGTACAATTTCACCCTGAAAGTATACTTACTCCCGAGGGCGGAAAAATTATCAACAATATTCTTTCAATGACGGGCGGTGTAAAAAATGATTCAAGAAGCAATTAAAAAAATTTCTAAAAAAGAAAATCTTTCAAGAGATGAGGCAGAAATAGTTTTTGATGAAATAATGAATGGCGAAACGAAACTAGAGGAAATTGTTGAACTTCTTCTTGCATTAAATGAAAAAGGAGAAACTATTGAAGAAATTCAAGGCGCAGCAGAATCAATGAGAAAAGTTGTTTCGGAAGTTAAGCATAATGCAACTAACGTGCTTGATGTAGTTGGAACTGGAGGAGATGGAAAAAATTCTTTTAATGTTTCAACTACCAGTGCAATTGTTGCTGCAGGCGCAGGATGTATTGTTGCTAAGCACGGAAACAAAAGTGTTTCATCAAACTCGGGTGCAGCAGATGTACTAAAGGAACTTGGAGTTAATATTGAAACTAATGCAGAAAAAAATGCGCGAATATTAGCAAAAATAGGGTTTTGTTTTATGTTTGCTCAAATGCATCATCCTGCGATGAAATATGCGGCAGGACCCAGAAAAGAAATTGGAAAAAGAACAATTTTTAATATTCTTGGCCCTATTACCAATCCTGCGAAGGCAAATACCTACTTATTGGGCGCTTATTCTGAAGAATTAGCAGAAAAACTTGCAAACGTACTTGCAGGACTTGATACAAAACATGCCCTGGTTGTTTATGGACAGGGATATGATGAAGCTTCACTTATTGGAAAAACAGTTTATTTTGAAATTGAAAAAGGAATTGTTGAGCGAAAAGAAATTACTCCTGAAGAAGCAGGATTGCCTAGTTGTAGTGAGGAAGATTTGAAAGTTTCCGGCCCGGAAGAATCTGCGAAAATAATACTGGCGATTCTTAAAGGAAAAGATAGGGGTGCAAAAAGAAATACAATTCTTTTGAATGCTGGAATGGCTATTTATGCAAATAAAAAAGCAAAAACTATTTTAGATGGAATTGAAAAAGCAAAAGAAAGTATTGATTCAGGAAACGCATTGAAAAAACTCAATGAACTTATTGAAGCTACAAATGAGACTGAGGCAACAAAATGACTTTTCTTGAAAAAATAAAAGAAGAAAAATTACTTGAAGTTGAAATTAAAAAAAATAAAGTTCCGATTGAAAAATTAAAAAAGGAAATTAAAAAAGGAAATCATTCTTTCAAAAAAGCATTGAAGAAAAAAGGAGTTTCGCTTATTGCAGAATTCAAAAAAGCATCACCTTCATTAGGAGAAATAAACAAAGAGGCTTCATTGAAAAATTATGTTTCACTTTACAACAAATATGCTGATTGTATTTCAATTCTTACTGATGAAAAACATTTTAATGGAAAATTAAAGTTTTTGAGTGAAGCTAAAAAATATACAAAAAAACCAATTCTTAGAAAGGATTTCATTGTTGATGAATACCAAATTTATGAATCAAGATATTGTAATGCTGACGCTGTCTTATTAATTGCAGAAATGCTCTCAAAAAGCCAAATAGACGCGTTTTTAGGGGTTTGCAAAAAGCTTGGAATGGATGCTTTAGTTGAATGCCACGATGCGAAAAACTTAGAAAAAGCACTTTCTTCAGGAGCGGAAATAATTGGAATAAATAACAGAAACCTGAAAACAATGAAAGAAGATTTTGAAAATACTGAAAGGCTTTTGAAAAAAATTCCTAAAGCAAAAAGAAAAAAATTAATTATTGTTTCAGAATCAGCAATTGATACTGTTGGAAAGATTAATTCGCTTAAAGAAAATGCTGATGCTGTCTTGATTGGTTCTGCAATAATGTCTTGTGCAGTTCCTGAAATTAAATTGAAAGAACTAAATGGAAAAACTCTTGTTAAAATTTGCGGAGTTACAAACAAAAAGGACGCACAAGATGCAGTTAAACTTGGCGCAGATATGGTTGGATTAAATTTTTATGAAAAAAGCCCTAGGTTTGTTGATGTAAAAAAAGCAAAAGAAATTGCAGATGCAATTAAAGGAAAAGCTTTGATTGTTGGAGTTTTTGTTAATGAAAGCCCTGATGAAGTAAATAAAATTGCAAAAAATGTTAGTCTTGATGTTTTACAATTTTCTGGAAAAGAATTTCCAGGGTATGCAAGAAATTTTTCTTTACCAATAATTAAGGCAATTCACATCAAAGATAAAAATAGCATTGCAGCCGCAAAAAATTATCACGTGCCCATGATTCTTGTTGATGCATTTCAGAAAGGATTGTATGGTGGAACTGGAAAATCAATAAACCCAAAAATGATTGATGTTTCAAAAATAGGGAACAAGGCGCTTGTTTTTTCAGGCGGTTTAAATGATAAAAATGTAGCAGGAATTGTAAAAAAATTCAGGCCTTTTATGGTCGATACTGCTTCAGGAGTTGAATCTGAGGCAGGAAAGAAAAGCTTTTCTAAAATGAAAAGCTTTATTTCTAAGGTAAGGGGGCTTAATAAGTGAAAAAAGGTTATTTTGAGGGATATGGCGGTCAGTTTATTCCAGAGGTTCTAATGCCTGCAGTAAAGGAATTAGAAACAGCATTTGAGCATTATAAAAATAATAAAGAATTTAATGATGAATTAAATGAATTGTTTGCTAATTTTGTTGGAAGGCCTACTGCGCTTACTTTTGCAAGAACATTAAGCAAAGAGCTTGGCTGTAAAATTTATTTGAAAAGAGAAGACTTAGCTCACACTGGCGCTCATAAAATTAACAATGCTTTAGGGCAGGCTTTGATGGCAAAGCACATGGGCAAGAAAAGAATTATTGCAGAAACTGGGGCTGGTCAGCATGGTGTTGCAACTGCTATTGCTTGTGCAATGCTTGGTTTAGAATGTGAAATTTATATGGGTGAAGTTGATATTGAAAGACAAAAACCTAACGTATTCAGAATGAGACTTGCAGGGGCAAAAGTTGTTCCTGTTTTAAGTGGTTCAAAAACTTTGAAAGATGCAATTAATGAAGCTTTGAGAGATTGGACTGCAAATGTTGAAACAACACATTATTTGCTTGGCTCTGTTTTGGGTCCGCATCCTTATCCTGAAATGGTTGCTCATTTTCAGAGCGTAATAGGTAAAGAGGCAAAGGAACAGATTTTTGAGGCTGAAGGACGATTACCAAAAGCAGTTATAGCCTGTGTTGGCGGCGGCTCTAATGCAATTGGTATTTTCAAAGAATTCATTTTAGACAAAGAAGTCGAACTTATAGGTGTTGAAGCAGGCGGACTTGGTATTGAAGGCGGAAAACATGCAGCACGTTTTGCTGACCCTAAATTTGGAAGAAAAGGAGTACTTCACGGCACACTTACTTATGTGCTTCAGGATAAATATGGGCAAATTTACAATACTCATTCAGTAAGTGCTGGATTAGATTATAGTGCAATTGGTCCTGAGCATTCAATGTTAAGGGATTTGAAGCGGGCAACCTACACTTATGCTACTGATGAAGAGGCGCTTAATGCGTTTAAAATTCTTTCAGAAAAGGAAGGAAT
Organism: uncultured archaeon; assembly: GCA_964394025.1. GTDB lineage: Archaea > Iainarchaeota > Iainarchaeia > Iainarchaeales > Iainarchaeaceae > PCWY01. The sequence continues at coordinate 6,947 of CAYMWD010000042.1, forward strand.
TATTCCTGCACTTGAATCAAGCCATGCTGTTGCTTATGCATTAAAGTACTGTAAAAAATGCAAAGAAAATGATATAGTGATTGTGAATATTTCAGGAAGAGGCGACAAGGATTTGGATACTGTAATTAAGGAATTTGCAAAAAGAGGTGAAAGTAAATGAACCGTT